>NZ_JBFUJC010000143.1:0-7724 GCF_056401595.1 Paenisporosarcina sp. P4_E4_2
GTACTATGCTTTATTCACTGAACAAGGACATTCTATTTTAGAGTTTTCTACTGTACTTTTATTATACCCATGCTACTTCTAAATATCGCTCTTGAAACACCTTTACGCATGTACCGAACTTTGAGTGGTTGAAATGTTCTATTTAAATGAAGAACCGGTTGTACTGAATGGTGAAAAGGTTGAAAAGCTGATAGGAAGAGTCCCAACTAATTCATATGAAGAAGGCTTGAAACAAACCATTGCATTTATGAAACAGAACCAATAGAAAACCATTTCAAGTCCGTTGTCAGCTTGGCACTTCATTTCTTTTATCTCAAGATTTTCATGATACGATAGGGATAGATAAAACAATGAAGTGGGGGGAGATTCAATGTTCCTGGAAAAGATAAAAAATGGATTAAATCAAAATCAACCTCTGTTTATTGGCGAGGAGACCGCGATGCGTTCGGCAGTTCTGATTCCGCTTGTTCAAGTGGAGGGAGAATGGCATGTTCTGTTTGAAGTGCGTTCACTGACGATGAGAAAGCAACCAGGGGATATCAGTTTTCCAGGTGGACGAATCGATCCGACCGATGCATCCCCAATGGACGCAGCTATTCGGGAAACACATGAAGAGTTGGGAATTGATCCATCAGCCATTCACGTCCTGGGGCAGATGAGCGTCTTTATACCAACGTCGTCATTGGTGGTCTATCCATTCGTTGCGACCATTGATCACCATCAAACCTATTCCTTCAATCCAGATGAAGTGAAGGAGACATTTACAATCCCCGTCAAATGGTTGTTGGACCATAAACCATACGTGCACATGGTCCCCGTTCAACCGATGCCGATGGAGGATTTTCCATATGATAAGATCGTGAACGGCAGTGAGTACCAATGGAGAGCACGGATGATGGAAGAATGGTTTTATGACTACGAACAGTATACGATTTGGGGTTTGACTGCACGGATTTTAAAGCATTTTATTGAAACGGTATCAAATCAAATAGCGCCCTTATCTACAAAGAAAACGAGCGATGATTAACTCACCGCTCGTTTTTTTTATCGTATTTCAACTGAAACAATTTGCTCAATGTAATTCGATGATGGTCAAATTTACATTCATTAGCATTAAATAAAAGTGTGACTTTAAAACGATTACCCAAGGAGGCCAAATCAGTGAAAGAAGGCATTCCAGACCAAGGAGAACAGAATTCTATATCGCCAGAAATTTATGCAGCAAAACTAGCAGTGGTTGCAGGAGTAATTTCAACACTTGCAGAAGCATTAGAAACGTTCGCTTCTATAATAGATCTTGAAAATACCATTGAAAGTGAACGTCAAGATAAAAAAAGTCAAGCAGATCAAGAACGTCAAATGGCTGACATGCAAAAACAAATTGACTACCTAACTAAGGAAGTCCATCGATTGAAAAAATGATTATGTTTTATAAAAAAGTACTGTTTGGTTCTTATAAGAAATAACATCCCATTTTTCTTCTTGAACTACCTGCCACGATTAGTTGAATATGAAAAAAGCTGCCTAAGCAGACCACTTAGGACCCTTTCTTGAAACCTTATTTTCTTTTTCATTAGCCCTAGAACTAAACAGATCTTACTGCCTATCTTGTAATTCCCCTTTACTTCACTGTCAGTTCTTCCAATACAAAGTACTGATAGGACAGACAATTTCTATGTGATGAATTAGATTTTTGTTACATAGAAATATATAGAAGTATCTAAACGTATAAGGAGGAGATTTTGTGCACGAGCATGAAATTTTAGGCATAAGATGGAACGACAACAATTTACATGTTCACCAATATTCCACGGAAACGACGATAAATGATGGTCATTCACATTTTGTTCAGGGAACGACTACCCCAACAAATTTCGCGATGGACCATGTTCATTATTATGAGGGAAATACCACTTTTGTAGGGCATGTTCATCATTTTTCAGGTGATACGGGACGTCCTATTTACTTGAACGATGGAACACATTATCATGAATTTTCAGGAACCACAACTTTTAATGACGGACATGTCCATTATTACTCAGGAATTACAGGAAGAAATATGTCCTAGCAGCCTTACTGAAAAAACAAAGACATACAATCAATAAGAAATGAGCGGTGACTTAGTCACTGCTATTTTTATTTTTAGAATAGGCAAACAGGTGATTAACAATAATAACAGGACAATTCATGTACTTTGTAGAATCTACTAATAACTCTAAAAGATAGGAAGTGTGGGAGTATGTTTCATGCAAAAGATGTTTTAGCGGATCAGTTGTTAGCAAATGCGAATGACCCTAGTTGGTACGCTCCATTTTCAGAATCAGTGAAAAGTTTGTCTGAGGAAGAAGCATTTTGGAAGCCAAACGAAAATAGTAATAGCATAGCTGAAATAGTACAGCATCTCTTATATTGGAATCAAACATGGCAAACAAGGTACCAAAAATCTCACGTCAATGCCGTGCCTTCTATAGGAAATAATGATAAAAGCTTTATCATTCCTGAACATCAAACATTCACCGATTTGAAAAAACAACTGTTAGAAGTGCTATTACAATGGCAAGGTTTATTAACTGAAGAAAAAGTTGAAAGTGAAGTGAATGGTTTCCCTGAACATGTGGAGTGGTGGGCAGTACTCGGTAATGTCTCAACTCATAACGCCTATCACATTGGTCAAATCATTTATATTAGGAAGTTACAAAATAGCTGGAAAATAGAAGAGGAATAATAAAGTTTTTTTGTTTTAAGATTATCTTCTTTTCTTAAAGGGGTGTATGAAATGAATCAAACTGAATATGAATGGGTCAAACAGACTCGAGAAATCGTTTTCGATTTTTGTAGTGAACTAGAACCAGATGATTTTACTCGCCAAGTGGATGGCTTCGGTTTTCAAAGTCTAAGAGACTCACTAGTACATATATCAGACTGTTATTATGCTTGGTTAGGTTCCTATATTTTATTAAAAACGAAGAAGCCACTTTCGGCAAAGGACGATTTAGCCGAAATAGGTTTGGATGAAATAAAAGTTCGTTTTAATCAAGTAGATGCGTTTGTAAATGAGGTATTTGAAGTATTCTCGAATCACATGGATGTGCCAATTGAAAGAGAGATTCCCTGGAGAGTAGGCGGAGAAATCATATCTATGACGCCTGCTAAACTGCTCATGCATGTCATTACCCATGAATTTCATCACAAGGGTCAGATCGTAGCTATGGCGCGTCAAATGGGGTATGAACCCCCAAATACAGATGTGCTAGGAACTAGTGGTTAGAGAGATCTAGCTTCTCTAAAATCTAATTGCTTTGGAGAAATTGATGGTTAACAAGGAGGGATATTCTTGGGAACAGAACTAAAGTTTAGAATTGCAACAGAACAAGATTTGGAGAAAATTGTGGAAATGCTGGCTGATGATGTTTTAGGTAGCAAGCGAGAACGGAACGAAAGGCCACTTCCAGACAGCTATCTCAAAGCGTTTGAGGCAATTAATGCTGACCCTAACAATGAGTTGGTGGTAGCTTGTCGCGGAGATGAAATTATCGGAGTTCAACAAATTACATTTACTCCTTATATTACACATCAAGGTGGATGGCGGGCTACGATTGAAGGTGTGAGAACATCTTCTTCTGAACGTGGCAAAGGACTCGGAACCGAACTAATTCGCTTTGGGATTCAACGTGCTAAAGAGCGAGGTTGTCACTTGGTTCAGCTCACTACGGATAAAAAGCGGGAAGATGCCTTACGTTTTTATGAAAGTTTAGGCTTTAAAGCAACCCATGAAGGTTTAAAGATGTCCCTTTAATTTTTCACCTGGCATTTGATTACTTAGGATTCAAATGCCAGTTGATAAAATCACTTGATATAATTTAAAACCTTTTTCAGGACGTCTAATGTTGTCATCATCCAAAAGCCGTAGCATTCTTTCATCCTTATGTACATATGGTTCGGGTAAGTGATTTTGTACAATACATTTGAGGTGTTGAGAATGAAGATTCTAAAAATCGTATTTGAAACCGTGAACATTCACGAAATGAAAAAGTTTTATACGGAAACTTTGGAGATGTCAATTGTAAGAGAAAATCAAAGCTTCTTTACYGTAAGAGCTGGAAATACACTTATTACATTTCAGCAATCTCCCAATGTTGAGGCTCCTCTTTACCACTTTGCATTAATAACCAGTTTACCTTTCTATGAATACATGTTTAAGAAATTGAAAAAATGTAACGTCATGATTTTGCCTAATTCTGAAGGGGAATTAAGCGGGTATTGGAAGGGGAAACAAGTTTACTTTACTGATCCTGACGGGAATATTGTGGAAATCCTTGAGCGCGAAATTCTTGAAAGTGAAGGTTGGTACGATGTTTGTGAAGTCGGGCTTCCTTGTGCAGATGTGAAGGACATGAGTGATTTCTTGTCATCGATTAAAAATGTAAATCAAACTGAATCAGATAACTTTAGATTTTATGGTGATGATGTTGGGAGTTTTGTGGTGGTGAAAGAAGGCCGGCATTGGTATCCGACAAACCGACCAGCTACGATTCATCCAATAATAGTGGAAGTTGAAGGCAATCATTATCAAGTATTGAAACATTCAGATTTGCCTTATACGATTAAAGTGAAAAGTCCTTGGTCCAATAGCCTTCCCGTGGTGCAGATGAGAATCGCCAGACCAACGGATCAACTCGAAAGAATAGTAGAGTTTTATGAAACAGGGTTGGGTCTCCAAAGAGTAGGAGAGTTCTGGAACCATGACGGATATGACGGGGTGATGTTAGGGCTTCCCGACAAAAACTATCACTTGGAGTTTACGAGTCATGTATCAGGGACGCCATGCCCAGCACCAACTAAAGACAATTTACTTGTTCTTTATTTACCGAATTGGGATGTAATTACCGATGTTGCTAAGAGGTTAGATAAGATGGGATACCCGGAGGTTGAAGCGGAAAATCCTTATTGGCAAGGCGATAGCATTACAATTGAAGATCCGAATGGATGGCGGGTTGTCTTGTTTTGCTCGACTGGGTTGTAGCAACAGCTGCACCTTTAAAAGTATGTCACAAGCATGTATAGCAGACAAAGCAGTTAGGAGATATCTTCCTAACTGCTTTGTCTTTTGCATGTCTAATACCTATCGATTGCTATTACCCATTCTTCTCATCGAAATATTCTCATTTACCATGTTATACATGGACTCAACACCATCCTCAGATGCAACAAAATCAAATGCATTTTCTGCTTGAATGCCCATGCTGCTTGCTTCTTTTGCCGCATCCATGTTGGCTCCGATGAAAATGAACTCCCATTTCTGTTTATCTTCCTGGTGTTTAATTAGCTTTTTCACTTTTTCATGCGTAAATTCACGGCTTGCATTTTCCATTCCGTCCGTTGTAATGACGAATATGAATTTGCCCGGTTTAAGATTTTCTGGTGTTTTGGATAATCTGCGGTCGACATCCAAAATGGTTTTCCCGACTGCATCAAGCAAGGCAGTTGAACCTCTTACATAATAATCTTCACTAGTTAGCTTTGCACCAGCTGCATTAATGCCGTTCCACAAAATTTCATATTCGTGGTCAAACAGAACTGTCGTAAGGGAGACTTCTCCATCGAGTTCACACTGCTTTTCAATAAAGGAATTGAAACCTCCGATTGTATCTTTTTCTAGTCCAGACATCGAGCCACTTCGATCAAGCAAGAAAATAATTTCTGTACGATTGTTATTCAAAGTCATCATCCTCTTTCGTTTGTTGGTAAGATAATCATAACCAGTTTTTAAATTGATTTGGTCGCCTGCAAAGCGACATTTTAGGAGGCGGATGTTTTTGCTCAATCAGCACATTTTGAATGAATTAGCAGAGTACATACAGAATCACTTACATAACGAGATAATGACCATGACATTAGAGTCGCAAGTGGATTTGGAGTACTGCCGACAATCTGAAAATATCACGATTGATTTGGAGGACTATATAAAAAATCATCGCAAGCCTACATTGAATCAAGTGTTATTTCGCTTCATTGATCATGCCGGAGTGAGTGATGTCGATATTTACAAAAAAGCGGGAATCGATCGCAAACTGTTTTCGAAGATTCGCTCCAATACTGACTATCGTCCAAGTAAAAATACAACCATTTCGCTGGCTTTGGCATTGCAGCTCGATAGCGATGACACTGAAGAGCTTTTGAGTGCTGCAGGATACTCATTATCAGACAGCAATGTCTTTGATTTAGTCATCCAGTACTGTCTGGAAAATAACATTCACGACATGTATTCGGTCAATGTAGCGTTAGATCATTTCAATCAGAAAACATTATAGGGGATTGAGACTGCTTAAGAAGTAAGACAGAAAATAGAGGTGTTTCATTAAATATGTTAAGAGAAAAGAAAGTGCGTGGAAAAACAAGGAAGTTCCGTAATTTTAGAAACAATATTGAAGAATGGTCACAATCGCTACCAGTCCCACCAGACTTAAGCCCTTCGTATCTTGGATGTAGATCCTATAGTTTTGATGATATATACGAAGATTTTGGGGATTACAGTAAGTTTCCTAAATCCCAAAAAAGAGAGTTCTTACAAATGATTATTAACTTTGTTAAAGCATTGCATGATTTGAAAACAGAAAAAGAAAAGGAATATAGAATCATCTGTTTTCTACCGATACCAGATTTATATCGAGTCTTGGTTATGGTCGGTTACACTCAAGCTGGATTAGAAAGTTTTTATGCAGGATTAAATCATAACGGCGAATTCAATAAAGTATTCCCACCCTCTACTAATGTCCAGTATCTTCAAAATGAATGGGGTCTGCATATACCTGATGGATTAGAAGTTAAAGGATTCGAGGGAAATGATGAATCTTTTGTAAGAGACTCCATTTGGTTTATTGGAAACGTAAACTGATGAAATATCAAGGACTAATGAACGTATTTGGCAATATCAACTTCTGCTGAAATTGCAGAACAGAAATCAGAATCTTTAACTACACATCATAAAACTCGGAGGTGTCAGGTGTCCATATGTATGATCCAACCGTTTTCGAGAACTTAAAAGTCGCATTTGAAAATCAAGTGTACGACCTGGATACGATCGAACGAAAAGTTGACATTACAAACCGGGTCGATCGAATGGATWTCTCCGTTATGGGTAGATGTTTTGCCATCCAATTTACATTGGTCGGTCAACCAGAAGTGACAGCGGAAATTGTTTTGGAAGCGTCTTTGGAAGAGTTAGCTGCTGAGATTTTGGAGAAGCCTGATACAAGTCCAGGGTGTTCCCTCGTATTAAGATTTCATAAACGTGTTCAACAAGTATCCGAGCAATGCATGAAGATCGAGCAAGCTTTGCATGGTATATGGGAACCAGGCCAAAAAGTAAAACAAATATTGAGTTTTGAGTATGGACAGGAAGCGTCAAGTTACTTGAACAAAATTGAAGTGGCATTTAACCACAAAATCAATGAAGAGCACATGGGGGAGCTGGAGGATTTTCTTGAACATGTGTTGGAAACGTTGGTCGTGTTGACTGATATTTAGCATGTACTACGAATTATAGCTTTTCAAACTATTCACGACCTCACTTCCTTGTTTTAAAGTACGGATGATCTAATTTTGTACAACCTGGAGAGGAATTCTGTCAACCTGGAGAGTGATACTGTCTACCTGGAAGGCCAAATTGTCAACCTGGTTTCGAAATTGATTGCGTGCCATCATAAATCACACCATATTTACTG
>NZ_JBFUJC010000144.1:0-7704 GCF_056401595.1 Paenisporosarcina sp. P4_E4_2
GATATGAGCCGCACGATCTTCAGGTCCCATATATGCTTCCGTTTCTATTATTTTGGCCACGACCAAACCCGATGGATGTTGATGGACGATGTATTGTCCGATTAGATTTTTCGCAAGATTAATAGTTGATTGCTGAAAAAAGTCGGCTGATATAGGTTGGAAATTCATGTACATCCCCCTTTCTATTGTTATAGACTAACTATGTTAAGCTATCCTCTTTTTTATCGTACATTTGTGCTGGCCGCTGTTAAACTATATTGTTGATTTCTGTTCCAACGCACTTTCATGTTTCGAAGCTAGCGTAGCGATGCAACGATCTACCATGTTTCGAAGCTAGCGTAGCGATGCAGAAACAGAAACAGGCTGGCGGTCCGCGAGCCTCCTCGCTGCGCTGCGGGGTCTCACCTGGACACGCTAATCCCGCTGGAGTCGCCGCCTTCCACTACAGTAAGTAATATGGAGCATCGCTGCGACGAGTAATCGCAAGAACAAAGACATTGGCTGAATACAGGTCGACCAACGTCTTTCCTAAGGGAAAGTAGCTGTTTTGCGGAATATCAACAGTATGCTTAAAATTGCCTTATTATAATAAACGAATACATTAAATATTATTGAAACGGGGATGATAAGAATGAAAGAGATAATAAATGAAATCAATCAATTTAGAGACGATCGTGGATGGGGAGGCAATCATGATGCACGTAGCCTGGCCATTTCTATTTCATTGGAAGCAAGTGAACTTTTAGAATGCTTTCAATGGCGTTCAGGCGAAGAAGCGATTGCTCACGACAAACAAGCCATCGTGGATGAAATGGCTGACGTGTTCATTTACTTGCTTCAGTTCTCCGATGTAATCGGTGAAGATTTAATGTTAGCGGCTCGTGAAAAAATGAAGAAAAATGCCATAAAGTACCCAATACCGTCTAAATCAGTATAAATCGTCCTTACATACATCTATTTTCCTATTGAAGTATAGTTAACTGAATATTACATTATTTATAAAAGCTAATAAGGAGTTGACTGCATGAACAACTGGAAGTGGTTAATTTGGATTGCAGCGGGCTCACTCCTCTTCTTTTATACAAGAACTGATACAAAGCAGGATCAAGTAAGCGCAAATCCAACACTCATTAAAACGTACGATCCAAAATACAATCCGAACCAATCATTGGCCGATTATCTGGTTTTCCGTTCTATGATTTCAGGACAAGCAAAAATGGCCGTTACTGGCAGTAGTGTCACACGCGGATCTGGATCTTCCCATCAATCGAAAACATGGCGTGGACGTATCGAAGCAAATCTTCGAAATACGAACCATTCTCTGAAAGACCTTATCATCTCAAATCATGGCTACTCAGGCTATACTTCGGTAAGGTTACTCGAAGATCATGTGACTGCTCCCATATTGAAAGAGCAACCGGATGTTTTATTTATTGAGACATCTGTAATTAATAACCACAATAAAAATGTGTCTTTGGATGATACGTTTAAATCATTGGATTCTCTATACAAATTGTACGCTGAAGCATTACCGGAAACTCGCATCGTTTTTCTCTCGCCAAATCCATGCACCGAAAATAAATTTGGACCAACACTTAATCAGTTTGGCCTGAAGTTTACAGATTATGTTGATGAAACGGCTGCCTATATCAAAAAGCAGGGATGGCGTTATTTTGATACACATGGTGCTATGCTCTACCATATGTCTTCAAAAAACATAACCCTCCCATCTACGTTAAAAGATGGCATTCATCCGAACGATCGCGGATATAAAGTTTGGGCCGAAGTATTATGGCCTTTCGTTCAACAAAAACAAGAAACTATTCCAAGCACTATGTAAAGATCAAAAAGCACAGCTCTTGCAGAGTTGCGCTTTTTGTTTTACATCAATTAGTTATTTCTTGATCAGACCTTTATCAATCAAGAAGTCATGTGCTACATCCTCTGCTTTTTCACCATCAATATCGACACGTGCATTCATCTTTTGCATATCTTCCAAAGAAATCTTTCCTGCTAATTCGTTTAACACATCTTCAAGTTCAGGGTACGTTTTGAGTGTTTCCTCACGAACAAGTGGGGCTGCATCATATTTCGGGAAGAAACCTTTATCGTCTGTTGTGATGGCTAAATCGAATCGTTCAATTCGGCCATCTGTCGTAAAGGCCGTAATGACATCAACATCTCCTTGTTTAACCGCTTCGTACATTACGTTTGGATCCAGACTTTCCTCACCAGAGAATTCGAATGGATACACTTTCAGCAAGGCATCATAACCATCCCCAGGTCGCTCATAAAAAGCATGGGGTGCACCGAACACGATGTCTTCTGACTTCGACGCTTTAACCAAGTCAGAATAGGTCTCAGCATTATAAGGTTTATCTTTGCTATAAGCTAAAGTGTACGTATTTTCAAAGCCCAATGGTTCCAGCCATGTGACACCGAACTTTTCTTCATATCCCTTACGAACACGTTCCAGAATACTTTCGGAGCTTTCATCTTGTTCCAACTTTTCCTCCAAAACCGATTGCAACCCTGTTCCCGTATACTCTACATAGACATCGATATCACCTTTTTCAAGCGCCGGTGTCAATATCGCCACTTCGCCTAACCCTTCTTTATACTCCACTTTGTAATCTGTTTTGGATTCCACGTACTGGCCGAGTATTTGGGGTAAAATAAACTGCTCGGTAAATTGTTTCCCGCTGATTACAATCGGTTCACTTGCGTTGCCCCCAGCATCGTTTGATGAGCCACAGCCAACTAACGTTAACGATGTTAAAAGTGCTATACCCGCTAACCTTTTCTTCATGTCATTTCCTCCTAATGTGTTTTCATCCCTTTTGGTGTTGCTTTCTTTTCAACCCATTTCAATAATAAATCGAAACTGATAGCCAGTAATGCTACCGGAAGTGCACCGGCAAGAACGAGCGAGTTATTATACGATTGCAAACCTCGATAGATGACATCCCCTAAACCACCAGCACCCACAAACGTGGCGAGTGTTGCAATCCCAACTGTCAGGACGGTAGCTGTTCGAATACCTGCCATTATAAATGGCAAAGCAAGCGGAAACTCAATTTGTTTTAATATCTGTGTCCGCGTCATTCCCATTCCGCGTCCCGCTTCAATAATCGATGAGTCAACACTGGTCAACCCTGTATAGGTGTTGCGGAGGATTGGTAGCAAAGCATAAATAACAAGTGCAATGAGTGCTGTTTTTGACCCTATTCCGATGAGAGGTACCAAGAAACCGAATAATGCTAAACTCGGTATCGTTTGAAATATTGCAGTTATGCCTATTACAGGTTCTGCGTATTTTCGATAGCGTGCAATCATCATTCCAAGCGGCAAGGCAATCGCAATGCCTATTGCCAGTGCCACGAAAGATAAATAGATGTGTTCGAGGAACGCTTGTTGAATAAGATCAGAGCGACTTTGGAGTGTATCCAAAAAATCAGTCATAAGAAGAAGCACCTTCTTCCTTTGCTATTACTGCCTTTAACAACGAAGATTGGTCAAGGTAGCCAACAAATTCTTCATTCGTATAAACCGCCAATACATCTGTATGGGGCTTTTCCAATAAGGCAATTGCTTGTTCCACGTCATCTGAAGAGTTAATGGAAACAATTTGTTCTCTCATATTGGATTGAGTGTAAAACGGTGACAACTCCCCAATCTTCCATTTGCCAAATGACCGTTTACGATTAATGCGTTCTTCACCGATAAAATTCCGTACAAATTCATTGGCAGGTTGATGGATAAGCACTTCTGGAGATCCCACTTGTTCCACTTTTCCATCTCGCAATACAATAATATGGTCAGCTATTTTCAACGCTTCATCCATATCATGCGTGACAAAAACGATGGTTTTCTGAATTTCTTGTTGAAGATTTCGCAATTCATCTTGAAGTTGTTCACGACTGATTGGATCGAGAGCGCTGAATGGTTCGTCCATTAAGACAATGTTCGGGTCCCCAGCCAATGCACGTACTACGCCTACACGTTGTTGCTGACCTCCACTCAATTCAAGTGGAAATCGGTTCAAATACTTTTCCGGATCGAGTCCAACAATGTCCATCAGTTCGTTGACACGGGCTTGTGTCTTTTCTGCAGTCCACCCTTTTAATGTAGGTACCAATGCAGCGTTTTTAGCGATAGTCATGTGGGGAAATAAGCCGATACGCTGAATGACGTAGCCTATAGATCTTCTAAGTCCCACTTCATCTTGATTTTTAATAGATTGGTCATCAATTAATATATCGCCTGAGGTAGGTACTTCCAGTCGGTTAATTATCTTCATCAATGTGGTTTTACCGCATCCACTGGGACCGATAATCACCGTTAACATGCCTGTCGGAATGGTCAATGAAACATCTTTTAATGCTTCCGTCCCATCCGCAAACCTTTTCGTTACTTTATTAAATCGAATCACAGCCTCTGCCCCTTTTAAGCTTCAGTATGTATATCTTTTTCCTATTACCCGTTAATCATATGAAATATGCATATTTTCTTCGACTTATTCATAAAAAAACACATCCACTCGATTTGTGTAACCGAGTGGATGCAGCTTACTACTTTAAAGCATTTATTTGAGCAGTTAATTCATTGAAACGTTGGTCAAGTGCCTCATATTTTGAATCATGTTTGGATATAAAACTGATTTCGCCAAGGATTRCCTGTCTTTCTGTTTCGAGCTTCAACAGTTGTTGCTGTTGTGCCGTTTCAACTTGGCGATTTTGCCATTCTTTAAAAGTCATGTCGATTTTTTTCATGCATCCACCTTCAAAGACCAGGAGTTTTGTGGCGATTTTCTCAAGAAAGTATCGATCATGCGTCACAACGATAATGGTCCCTGGATACGTAGACAAAGTTTGCTCCAGTTGTTCACGCGAAGGTAAATCCAAGTGATTGGTCGGTTCGTCCAGTAGCAATACATCTTTTTGTTCGAGCATGAAAGCCATTAATTTTAGTTTCAATTTCTCTCCCATACTCATGGACTTGATCGGCAATCGCCAATGTTCTTTCCCGAACCCCAGATTGATCATCAAAGTTTGAATCATTCCCCGGGAGTCAAAATCATGAGGGACAAACCATTCTTCCGGAGTTTTCTCTTCCGGTATATCATCTATGGACTGTTGCAAGTAGCCTATACGCATCGCTTTTGTTCTCCACAGTTCACCCTCATACGGTTCTACTTCCATCAGCATTTTCAACCATGTGGACTTTCCACATCCATTCGGTCCCACGAGTGCAACTCTTTCACCTTGCATAATGGTAAATGAAGCATCTTTCCAAAGTGTGTGACTTCCAAAAGTTTTAGTGACGGACTTGGATTCAATCACGCGGTTTCCTTGCTTACGGTTTGCTTCAATAGAAAATGACACTGCTTTCTCTTCTGTTGGACGATTGAGTTCGGCTTTTGCTTTATCTCCTTCAAGCCGCTTACGTTTCGAACGGATTTGAGTATCCATCCTTTTTGCTTTTACCCGATAATGTTCTTTAAATCCTTCTTGCTTGGTCGATTGTGAATGAGCTTTTGCAGACCAATTTTGAAGAGAAGAAATCTGTTCATCAATCTGGGCAATTTTTTTCTGTTGCACCTCAAATAGATGAGTTTGCGCTTTTCGTCTCTCTTCTTTTAGAGTGCGAAAAACAGAATAATTCCCTTCATATGCTTTGACACCTTGATGTTCCACTTCCCAAATCCCATCAGCCACTTCATCCAGGAAATGCCTGTCGTGTGAAACGACCATAACAGTCCCCTTGAAACGCTTAACTTGCGCTATTAATTCATGTAAGCTCTGCTGATCCAAATGATTTGTCGGTTCATCTAAAATCAGTAACTGAACTTGATTTGAAAAAGCTTGCACTAGCCTCTGTTTCATTTGTTCACCACCGCTCATTAATTCATATGAACGACCTTTTGGAACTTGCCATTTATGCAATTCCCTCTTTTGAACAGGCGCAAATTCTTGTGGTTCAGATACTTGCTGTTTAAAATAATGCATCGAAGGTATGCCACCAAACCACTGAATTAACCCTTCACTTGGTTCCTTTTCGTTCGCAAGGACTGACAGTAAGGTTGACTTTCCTTCGCCATTTGCACCGACAATTCCAATGCATCCCCCTTGTCTGATGTCCATCGTCACATCTTTCAAGATTGTTTTACTTCCAAATTGTATCGATACGTTCTGTAATTTTCCTAGTAAGGTCATCATGATCCCTCCAATTTCGGAGAAATAAAAAAATCCTCCGTTTTTTTACGGAAGGATTCACTGATCATTTATAGTCATCACAAAAAAGCTCTTTATGTACAAAAAGAGTTACGATGATGGGATAAATGGGCAGACGAATCCAATTTCCGTTTTGCAAAAATGTTCATTTGCATAGAAATCAGATTAGATATCCATCAGTCACCCATCGTCCCTTCATACTTAGTAACAAAATTATACCATATTGCTTTTCAATTGACGCGCAATTTCTTCCATTTCACCATTACTTATTTCAATAACAGGTTCCACCACTTTGAAGCCATCTTCTGAAAACCTCGGTATGATATGAAAATGGACGTGCGGAACTTCCATACACGCTCCATTGTTTTGCATAATCGTTACACTTTCTGCAGGATAACATTCCCTTATGGATTTCACGACATTTTGACAAAGCGACATAACCACCATATTTTCTTCTATTGTCATGTCTGTTAAATCCGGCACATGACGTTTTGGCAAAACCAACACATGGCCTTTCTGAATGGGGTCAATATCCAAAAATGCAATGGCTTCCTCTGTTTCCTTTACCACTCTCGCTGGCAGCTCACCTTTTATGATGCGGCAAAAAATACAGTTCATTGACTACTCACCTCGTTTTGCACTTTTTTCGTCAATCCTTTAAACACTAATTCATATGAATGTGTAATGCATTCCTTGAAAAGTGCATCCGGCAAAGTACCATTTAAAGCTAGAGAATTCCAATGGGTTTTGTTCATGTAGTAGCCTGGCTGGATGTCTTCGAATTCTTCACGAAGCATATCTGCACGTTGTGGTTCACATTTCAATGAAAGGATCGGCGTACCCGAYTTATCGTGACCGAACATAGCAAACATTTTCCCGCCAACTAAATAACGCTCTGCATCCCAGTCCTTCTGATAATCAAACTGTGCCCCTTTTTGTGCGGCACACCATGCTTTCAATTCACTCGCTTCCATTTCATTGCCCTTTTTCCGGTAAAAATTCTAAGTGAATGGAATCCGCAATTTTCCGGTAACCGATTTCCTGATAAATTTTGTTGGACGTCGGGTTCAACATATCTGTATATAGTACACAGAAGTCATATGTTTTGAGCAACTCTTCACTTCCAGCAGCGACCATCGTCCGCGCATAGCCTTTTTTTCTTTCCTCGTGAGGAGTAAAAACAAATGATACGGTAACCCCTCGATCTGAAGGACGTGCTTTTTTCATCATTGATACGACTTTCCCGTTGTCTTCCCAAAAGAATACTTCCTGATCCTCAAGAAACTGTATGACGCGCTCATTAATCACTTCAGGTGGGGAGCTTTTAAGTCCCGTATCCTGTTCGAACGCTTTATACCAAGTTGCCAGTATTGGCGCTTCGTCTTTTCTCGCATAGCGCCAAGATCCCGAACTTTTTTCGAGTGATTGTTCGACTTTATCCAGACGGTATAAGCCTTGATCCATCAATAAT
>NZ_JBFUJC010000145.1:0-7664 GCF_056401595.1 Paenisporosarcina sp. P4_E4_2
CCTGACATGGTTCAGCAAATCATTAGACCGACAGGCTTGTTAGACCCTACAATCGATGTCCGTCCGATTGAAGGTCAGATTGATGATTTGATTGATGAAATCCGTCAACGGGCCGAGCGTAATGAACGGGTTCTTGTGACCACATTAACGAAAAAAATGTCAGAGGATTTAACCGATTATTTAAAAGAAATCGGCATTAAAGTTAATTATTTGCACTCAGAAATTAAAACACTTGAGCGAATTGAAATTATTAGAGAACTTCGCATGGGTACGTATGATGTATTGATTGGCATCAACTTGCTCAGAGAAGGACTCGATATTCCGGAAGTTTCGCTAGTGACGATTTTGGATGCGGACAAAGAAGGGTTTTTACGTTCCGAGCGTTCACTTATTCAAACAATTGGACGGGCAGCACGTAATGCCAATGGACATGTCATCATGTATGCGGATCGCATGACGGATTCAATGACCAAAGCAATTGGTGAAACGCAGCGACGCCGCGATATCCAAATAGAGTATAACGAAAAACATGGCATTACCCCGCAAACAATTCAGAAGAAAATTCGCGATGTCATTCGTGCTTCTCATAATGCAGAAGAAACATCGACATATATGGAAAAAGTAACAAAAGGCAAAAAATTGACCAAAGACGAGAAAGTGACATTGTTGCTGACTTTGGAAAAAGAAATGAAAGACGCAGCGAAAGCACTCGATTTCGAACGTGCAGCTGAACTGCGTGACACGATTTTGGAACTGAAAGCGGAAGGATGAACCGATTTGAAAAACCAGGAAATTCGTATACAAGGTGCACGTGCACATAATTTGAAAAACGTAGATTTAACAATTCCACGAGACAAGCTTGTTGTCATGACAGGCTTATCGGGATCGGGTAAATCTTCACTTGCTTTCGATACGATTTATGCAGAAGGACAACGACGTTATGTCGAGTCATTGTCTGCCTATGCACGACAGTTTTTAGGTCAAATGGATAAACCGGATGTAGATGCCATTGAAGGCTTGTCACCTGCCATTTCCATTGACCAAAAAACAACAAGCCGCAATCCTCGTTCCACTGTGGGGACAGTAACGGAAATTTATGATTATTTACGACTGTTATTTGCACGTGTCGGGAAACCGATCTGTCCAAATCACGGGACTGAAATTACATCACAGACCATTGAGCAAATGGTTGACCGTTTGATGGAATTCCCGGAACGTACGCGGATGCAAATTTTAGCGCCGATTGTTTCCGGTCGTAAAGGTACTCATGCAAAAATGTTGGAAGATGTGAAGAAGCAAGGCTATGTACGAGTGCGTGTAAACGGTGATTTAATGGATCTGGATGACGACATTAATTTAGACAAAAATAAAAAGCATGACATTGAAATTGTTATTGACCGTGTCGTGATGAAGGATGATGTTGCAGCACGACTGGCAGATTCATTGGAGTCCGCGTTAAGACTGGCGGATGGTCGTGTCTTGATTGATGTAATGGAACATGAAGTATTACTGTTCAGTGAACATCATGCATGTCCAATTTGTGGATTTTCAATTGGGGAACTAGAACCACGCATGTTTTCATTCAACAGTCCATTTGGTGCCTGTCCGGAATGTGATGGTCTAGGTACGAAGCTTGAAGTGGATCCTGAACTTGTGATTCCCGATTGGTCAAAATCGTTGAATGAAGGAGCGATTGTACCGTGGGAACCGACCAGTTCTCAATACTATCCACAACTTTTGGCGGCAGTATGTAAACATTACAAAATCGATATGAAAAAACCCGTGAAAAAACTGCCGAAAGAACAAATGGATAAAATTCTTCATGGCTCTGGCAAGGATAAAATTACATTCCGTTATGAAAATGATTTTGGACAAGTTCGGAGCAATGAGATTTATTTTGAAGGCGTATTAAAAAATATCGAACGCCGTTATAAAGAAACGTCGTCGGATTATATTCGCGAGCAAATGGAAAAATATATGGCCCAACAAGATTGCCCAACATGTGAAGGCTATCGTCTGAAACCTGAAACATTGGCAGTGAAAGTAGCTTCACTACATGTCGGACAAGTGACGTCTTTCTCCATTCAGGAAGCTGATGCATTTTTCAAATCACTCGAGTTATCCGAAAAAGATATGCAAATTGCACGACTCATTTTACGTGAAATCGATGAACGACTTGGGTTCCTTATTAATGTGGGACTGGATTATCTAACGTTGAGTCGGGCTGCTGGAACATTGTCGGGTGGGGAAGCACAACGTATCCGTTTAGCGACTCAAATTGGTTCGCGTTTATCGGGCGTACTTTACATTTTGGATGAACCTTCAATCGGCTTGCATCAACGAGATAATGATCGCTTGATTTCAACGCTTAAAAATATGCGAGATATCGGTAATACGTTAATTGTGGTTGAACATGATGAAGACACGATGATGGCTGCAGATTATTTAATTGACGTGGGTCCTGGAGCAGGAGTACATGGTGGAGAAATTGTCGCTTCCGGAACACCGGCGCAGGTCATGAAAAACACGAAGTCCATTACCGGTCAATATTTAAGCGGGAAGAAATTCATTCCGCTGCCTACAGAACGTCGCAAACCGGACGGTCGTTTGATAACGATCAAGGGAGCGACAGAAAACAATTTGAAAAATGTTACCGTGGATATTCCGCTTGGTGTTTTCACTTCGGTTACAGGTGTGTCAGGTTCAGGGAAAAGTACGTTGATAAATGAAATTTTGCATAAAGCTCTCGCTCAAAAGCTAAATCGAGCAAAATCGAAACCTGGACAGCACATAGAAGTAACAGGTATCGAACAATTGGAAAAAGTCATTGATATTGACCAGTCTCCAATTGGCCGAACACCAAGATCAAATCCAGCTACCTACACGGGCGTATTTGATGATATTCGGGATGTGTATGCGTCAACGAACGAAGCGAAAGTGCGTGGCTACAAAAAAGGTCGATTCAGTTTTAACGTTAAAGGTGGACGTTGTGAAGCTTGTCGTGGTGACGGTATCATCAAGATTGAAATGCATTTCTTGCCGGATGTCTATGTACCATGTGAGATTTGCCATGGGAAACGATACAACCGTGAAACACTGGAAGTGAAATACAAAGACAAAAATATTGCAGATGTATTGAAAATGACAGTGGAAGACGGTCTGAAATTCTTTGAAAATATCCCGAAAATCAGCCGTAAACTTCAAACAATTGTCGATGTAGGCCTAGGCTATATGGAGTTGGGCCAGCCAGCTACGACGTTATCAGGTGGTGAAGCACAACGGGTTAAGTTGGCTTCGGAATTGCATAAACGCTCGAATGGTAAATCATTCTACATTCTAGATGAACCGACGACTGGACTTCATGCACATGATATTGCCCGTTTGCTTGTTGTCTTGCAGCGATTGGTTGAAAGTGGCGATACCGTTTTAGTAATCGAACATAACTTAGATGTTATTAAAACTTCCGATTACTTGATTGATTTAGGGCCAGAAGGTGGCGATAAAGGCGGCACCATTTTAGCAGTGGGTACCCCTGAAGAAATTGCCAATGTCAAAAAGTCATATACAGGTCGCTATTTAAAACCTGTGCTAGAACGTGACCGTCAGCGCATGGAAGATCAAATCGCAAAAGCTTCAACAAAAAAGAAGGCGAAAAAAGAGACAGTTTCAGCTAAATGAAACCTTTTTGTGGATGAACCGTATGTATAAGGGAAGAACAAAGTTCCGCGCAAAGCGGCTTTGAAGGAGGCCAACTATATGCAAGAAGAACGTAAACGCATTTTAGATCTAGTTGAAAAAGGAACGATTTCTGCTCAAGAAGCGTTGGTATTACTAGAGGCTCTTGGAAATGATAAGGCTAAACCTAGTGTGTCAGCATACGCTGGACCGGGAACGTCTGATGTGCATAACCATTCCACTCATACAAATTCTGAAACACACAACAAGAAAACCACATCCTCTCAAGCAGAAGATTTTATGGAAGATATTAAAAGAGATTTTTCGCAATTCAGCGACCGTTTCATGCAATTTATGCAAACGGCTGTCGGTAAAATGAAATCATTCGATTTCGATATGCCTYTCGGTGAACCGAACGAATTTCATCACACCTTTACAAAAGAGTTGGCAGATTTCAAAGAAGTCTCTGTCGACATTGCCAATGGGAAGTTCGAAATTTATCCTTCACAAGACGGTCAAGTACGAGCGGAATGCCATGTGAAAGTGTATCGTGCTCCCAATGAAGAGGATGGGAAGAAAGATTTCTTTGAAAAATTTGTATTTGTCGTGGATCAACAAAGATTGCGCATTATCAGCGACATGAAAACAACTTCTGTCAATGTCGTCTTGTATGTTCCAAAACAAATGTATGATTCCATATCGGTTMGATTGTTCAATGGAGCCTTCATCAGCAAACATCTAGAAGTGGGACGCTTTAAAGTCAAAACCGCTAATGGCAAAATTGAATTGAAAAATGTTCAATTGGAGGATGGCGAAATCCAGACTGCCAATGGCGCCATTAATATTAAAGATGCCATTGGAAACAAGGTTGATGCAGAAACCATAAATGGTCGTATTTACATTGATGGCCATTTAAAAGATATTGAAGCACAATCTGTGAATGGTCATGTCGTTGTCACCACGAAAAATCCCGAAGCACGTAAAGTTGAGGGACGTGCAGTGGCTGGTACAGTAGAAATTTATGTCCCGTCCACGGTTGCTTTGCAAGGGGAAGTGGCTTCGAATTTCGGGAAAATGGACGTATCATTGCCGGATGTGACACGTTTAAATGAGCAAGAGCATTTCTTGCAAAAAAATATCCGTTTTACAAAAGAACTCACAGATTCAACAGCAGCTCCTCTGTATATTAAAGGGGAAGCAAAAACAGGCTCGATTGTCGTACGCTATACAACAGCTGAATAAATAGAAAATCCCCAAATCGAAAGTACAATCGATTTGGGGATTTTTATATTCCTTATTATAATGAACACAGTATACCGAAAACGATGGCTTGTGCACATTGCTGTTGATATTCTAGACTTTTTAACAAGTCTGCTTCTTTTTTATTTGTCATAAATCCACATTCCACTAATATGGCAGGCATCGTCGTTTCCCTCAGCACGGCTAAGTCCCCTTTTTTAACACCTCGATTTTTTCTACCTGTGCGCATGATCAAAGCTTGCTGAACAAAAGTAGCCATCCGAGTTGAAGTTTCGCTTGGGTTCAAACAAGTATACGTTTCAATGCCTTGAGCTTGGTTCCAATCATTGCCGAAAGCATTCGCATGAATCGATATAAATGCTGAAACTTTCAGTTTGTTCGCTAGAGATATGCGTTCTGAAAGTGCAACATCGCAAGAATTATTATGCGAAAATAGTACGGTAAATCCTTCAGCAGTAAAGAGCTTCTTGACATGTATAGCCGTGGCTTCATTAAAAGTGAATTCCCGTAAGGCTCCATCAGGCGATCGTTTACCTGAAGTTTCTGGACCATGTCCAGCATCGACGATTATCTTCTTCATTCTTCATCCCTCCTAATACTTACATAGGAAAAATGAAAGAAGAGAGATAATTTCGATCGAGATTACCTTCAATTTAGTACCATGAAATTAATGTTGTACTATCAAAATGCTTGTCTAGCTCCAATCGCCATCCCTAACCTTCCAGCGCAGATGTACAGCAAAACGGCACTTTGCGCTTTTCTCAAAGTGCATGCTAAAATAAAGGACATGACGGATAATTCGCATTTCGAAGAAAGCAGGTGATATTTTGGTACAAGTGACAACAAAAGATGTAATGGAAATGTTCGATTTAAAACTAGTCAGTGGCCAGGAAGGCATCGGCAGGCATATTGCCATCAGCGATATCTCAAGACCAGGGTTAGAAATGGCCGGTTATTTTACACACTACCCAGCAAACCGTGTCCAACTACTCGGCACGACAGAACTGTCATTTTATGATATGTTGCTGCCTCACGAACGAATAGATCGCATGAAAAAGTTATGCTCACCTGATACACCAGCTATTATTGTTTCACATGGTATGACCGTACCGGAAGAACTGAAGATTGCTTCGAATGAAGAGCACGTACCGGTATTGACTGCAAAAATGGCAACTACGAGGTTCTCCAGTTTGCTGACAAACTTTTTGGAAAGCAAACTCGCACCTACGACTGCAGTACACGGCGTACTCGTTGATATTTATGGGGTAGGCGTTTTGATTACAGGGAAGAGTGGGGTCGGTAAAAGTGAGACYGCTCTAGAACTTGTCAAAAGAGGTCATCGCCTCGTTGCTGACGATTGTGTGGAAATCAGACAAGAAGCCGAAAATACGCTTGTAGGGAATCCACCAAAACTGATTGAGCATTTACTAGAAATCCGTGGACTGGGCATTATTGATATCATGACTTTGTTCGGTGCAAGTGCAATACGCAGCTTCAAACGGATATCTCTAGTAATTGATTTAGAGATTTGGGATGCACAGAAAACGTATGACCGTCTCGGGCTCGAGGAAGAAAAAATGAAAATTATTGATACGGATCTGACGAGACTGACGATTCCCGTTCGACCTGGTCGGAACTTAGCAGTTATTATTGAAGTGGCAGCGATGAACTATCGTTTGAAACGTATGGGAGTCAATGCAGCAGAGGAATTTTCCAATCGTCTGAACGATGTCATTAGTCAAAATGAAGACGCTACATATTAAAAGCAGGAAGTATGGAAGGGGTATAACATGAATTTTTTACTTGGAGCATTTGATCCAATCGCGATTTCTCTTGGACCGATTGATGTACGATGGTACGGCGTCATTATCGCTTTTGGAATTGTTTTGGCATTTCTAGTAGCACAGCGTGAAATGCTGAAACGAGGTTTTCACGAAGAATTCTTAACGGATTTATTGATATGGGCTGTCCCATTGGCAATTCTTGGGGCGCGTCTTTATTACGTAATATTTAAATGGGAGTATTACTCCCAAAATCCCGGTGATATCCTTCAAGTTTGGGAGGGAGGACTTGCCATACATGGAGCATTGATTGCTTCATTCGTTACCGCTTATGTGTTTACGAAAAAACGCAAAGTCTCATTTTTGAAACTGGCGGACGTAGTGGCACCAAGTATCCTAATCGGTCAGACAATAGGACGTTGGGGCAACTTTATGAATCAGGAAGCCCACGGAGGACCTGTATCACGTGCTTTCTTAGAGAATATGTTTTTACCAGACTGGATTATCGAACAAATGCGAATTGATGGGACGTATTACCATCCCACTTTCTTATATGAATCTATATGGAATTTCATGGGTGTTGTTATCTTAATATTATTGCGTAGAGTTAATTTACTACGCGGAGAAATGTTCTTGTTTTATCTTATCTGGTATTCTGTGGGACGTTTCTTTATTGAAGGATTGCGGACTGACAGTCTGTATTTACTCGGGGAACTTCGCACGGCACAGGTAGTGTCTCTTATTACAGTTGTTGTTGCACTATTGATTGTTGTTTACCGTCGTATGACCATTAAAGATCCTGTGCGTTATAAAGACGCATAAATAAGGAAGTATCATACATGACTACAATAAAAAATGGACTGCTGGCGGGTCTTAAAACAACCTGGACGCTTAGCAAAATCATATTTCCAATTACATTGTTGCTGGTTATTTTGCAGTACACACCAG
>NZ_JBFUJC010000146.1:0-7645 GCF_056401595.1 Paenisporosarcina sp. P4_E4_2
GTACATTTCTTCACAAACTTATATTAGTTCGCAACTAAGAATTAAGAACATAATTGATAAATTCTGTTTTTTCTTTAGTGTACGCTTCACGATCATTGCTATATTTTTTTGCTAAATTTCTTTTAAGAATAGCGTATTCATCAATAAACTGCTGATTAGTCCGTAATAAATCACGAAAAAGTAGCTGTTTATCCCACCGTTCTTCTCCCTCAAGAAAAATATGTAAATGTACTACTCGTTTGTCGTTAATTACTTTCACAAAAAATCTTTGCCAAGGTCGATTGTCTATGTTAGGTGGTACATAATGCCAGTCGTGATTAGCTAACAATGAAGATATTTCTTTTATTTTTTGAAATGAATCAATTTTAGCCATTAAATCAATGATTGGTTTAGCTGGTAAATTAAGAATAGATGTACTTCCATAATGTTGAATTTCTGTTATGCCGAAAGTTGAAAGAAGATTAAGAAGAAGTGCTTTTTCCTGATTACCTTTTTCTACCCACTTGGGATTTGGTTCGACAATGTCTATTGTCTCATTAGCCCAAACGGGCCATGTGCTTTCATCTTGAATATCTCTCATTTTACTCTCCCTCAAGATTTTATTTTTTTCAGTTTCAGAAAAATCTTTGTACCTACAAACCTGCCTCGTTAAAAGAAAAAGCTGCCTAATTGACAGCTCCGATCTTAAGCTAAAGCACCCGTTAGTTGAATAAGGTTCTAAATATTTCAATGTCAGTTATTTCTCTATGATGAGGGTCAATTGCTTCCTTAGAGAAAGCACATTTATTTGATGATTCCCTTTTGAGTAATGGGGAGAAGCATCTATATCCGAACTCTCAACTCTTTCCCAACCATTCGCTTTGATAACTAATTTATACCCAAATGGGATTCCATTTTCTTCGGATGCGCTGGACCAATCATAAATTACCGCGTGTTCATTTTCTTTAACTAGTTCAGCTTTTTTAGGAACAGGAAAGTCGAATAAATCTTCCGATGGTTCGTAGAGAGAAACTGTTATGAAATAATAGATTGCTCCACCGATTAAAAGTGTAGTTAAAGCAAGTGTCCAACCAACTGTTTTCTTCAAGTTACGTACCCTTCCTCTCCTATCTTCTTTCCTCTATTTACATATTCTCCACAATCTTCAAGTAACCTTCTTCAACTAACCTGCCCCGTTAGTTGAAGAAGATCCTTTTCTTCTATTGCACATTTTGCTCGAACTGCGAAGAAACTTATTGTGTTCAAATGAAATTATCGATATGAAACTTTTATAACTCTCTTTCGTAAATACATATATATCAACTTCTATGGAGGTGCCCACATGAGAGATATTTTTAAAGGGATTCTAGCAGTGATCTTAGCCTTAGCTTTATGGGCTGGAATTAAATACATATGGAATCTTCTTGTTTAAACTTCGTCAAAAAAGCCAATCTTTGGTTGTTTTTTCTGTTTAAATAAATGTTCTCAATCATCTGTTTCACTTTATGTGTCAAGTGTGACATAAAAACTCACTTTCCCTTATTGAGCTAACCTGCCCCGTTAGTTCAATAAGAAAAAAAGCTGCCTAAGCAGCCCAATGATTTTTACTAAAGCATCCGTTAGTTGAATAAGGTAGTAATAATCTCGCTATTTATATTGATTAGAATTTGTTTCATTTGGCATTCCCTGCTGCATATAACTTCAATACAATTTTTATTTTGGATTTAACAAAGCCTAGTGGGGTTTTGATAGTTTATGTAATTCACAAGTATTCCTAATTCAAACTCTGCTATTAAATCTTTTATCGGATTCAAACCCATTTAATCATCTCCTTTTGATCTACCTCAATTTCTACAAGAAGAACCATCACCTACTAACAACAAAAAAAGCACCCAAAATGGACGCTATATTAATTCGACATCTTTTCCCGAAGTAGTTGAGAAAACTTATCAAGAATCAGATTATTAAAGGTTGGTCTCGCTACCTTTTTTCTCTTTCTTTAATGGTTCGTGTTATACCCCAAAATAAGAAACGATATACAATTGCAAAAACAGCAAATAAAAAAACGAATTCAAAAAGAGTAAAAGGTTCAGAACCAATTAAATAAGAATTAATATAGACTAATACTAAAGATAATAATTCTATTAAAGAATCTTTAAATCCGTTTTTTATATACAATTTTTTAGAACTTTCTAGATTTAAAAAATTACTGTGAGTGTTACTAAAAAAACCTTTAAGAAAGCCAAAGCTCACTAAAAAAACTCCTAAAGCAGGTCCATATGAAATATTTATAAGTTGAGTTATAAAACAATAAACTATTGTGAATAAAATTAAGTGCATTTTAAATTAAACACCTCCTTTTTATTACTAACTATAAAATCAACAGTGAGGGAAAGTGAATATTGTAATATTCACGTTGTAAGCCCAATTAAAACTCGTTTAAGATTTTTATTTAATGAATTTATTATCTATACGGTTTTTGTTGGACAAATATTCAAATTCTATTAATTTTTTGACAGACATCACACCCCATAATAAATCGATTTCATCACAATTTCACAAATATCTTTGTTCAACTAAACTGCCCCGTTAGTTCAATAAGAAAAATTAACTTACTGCACAATATGGACCTAGAGTGCAAAAAAAAGAGCCAGCACTATGAATGCTGACCTAGATTTTTTCAGGTATAACACTGTACTTTGTAAAATAAGTACCTAAAATCAACAAAATTAAAATAATAGCCCAACTTAATATTCCCGTAAAATTTAACCAATAAGCCAAAAGGCCTGTTATAGCAATCAGAAAGAAGCAAATAGATGATAATGCACTTTTCATCCCCGTTGCACCAGCTTGTTTTCTTTTTTGAACTACAACGAAACTGGAAAAACTAAGAACGCCTATTAGTATTATTGACAGAATTATCGGTATCAAGAAATCACCTCCCATTTTATAAGCGACTTCATACGAAACTGCGTGCTTCAAGGATATTCTTCTTTTTCGACATTTACTGTTATTTCTAATATTATCATAATTATCCAACTTAATATAGTTTCTTATTGAACTAACATGCCTCGTTAGTTCAATAAGTTCAACAAAAAAAGCGTTAATCCTGCTCGGATCAACGCAACTTTATTTCAAAACTACAGGATGTTGAGTATTGCGGCGTTTTCGTTAGATGACGTCCCATTTTCATCCATAGTTAAGTACGTCAAGTTTATCCTGTACAGAATAACTTGTATAGGATTTCTTCAGCCCTTGGGTACCATGATGTTGATAATGATAGACCCAGCTCCTTAGAGTATATTTAGTACTACCTATTTCTTTCGCTAGGGCATGAAAACTTTCATTGCCTTCACTGTACTTTAATACAGCCGACAACTTTACATCATAAGTAAAGTTGGTCATAAAAAACTGCACCTCCAATAGTTAGTTGAGTCTAACAATCGGGGTGCAGTTCATTTACTTGGTAGCTTTTTATATAAAGCCACTGCCCTTTATGCAAATCTATTGTATCTACCGTGAGTGTTAGCGCACAGCGTAGGTCTTAATGATTGTCTGCTCGATCTGGCTGTCGTTTACGTCCCATGCCTTGACACGGAGCGACACGTAACCAGATTTTGGGTTTTTCACGGACACCTTGTAGTGGCCACCTTTCTTGCTCGACACTTTCGCGGTGTTCCAGGTGACACCGTCGTCAGTGGACACTTCGACTTCAACCCCTTTTATGTCTGGGGTATCACCTGATTGAAGGGAGAATGAAAGGTCAAAGTGGTAAGTATTTCCACCCTTTGTCTTGTTTTCCCCATCCAGTTCAAGGTCATACGTTGGCCACAGTAAGCCAAGGTTTTCCCGTCCACTTGCCGGTCGCTCAGACTTGAACGTCCATGCTGTGCTGGTCTGTGTAGACATTCTGAATCCTGTCGGGTGCGCCGTATCCATGGTGATTCGGTAAGTCGCTGGGTCAGGGCTAACTGACAGCGGGTAAAAGAATGAGAAATAATTGCTCGTTGTAAGGAGCTTTCCGTCCTTGTACAACCGAGCCACCGAAGTGTCTTCAGGGTAATCAAAAGCAAAATTGCCCCAGTGCCCCGGTTGGCTGTCGCCCTGTTCAAATATGTTGAGCGTGAATTTGTCTCCTTCACGATATGCCATGGTTATCTCCCTGTCTGCCAGACCATTGGCTGCACCAAGCCATGTCTCTTCGCGCTGTTCACCCGGAAGATAGATACGGTGTATGTCATTCATACTACGTTTCATGCGATTTTCGTCATGGACAGTGTGGTTCCATTTAATATCTTTCAGCATCGGCCACTTGCTGCCGGTTGAATACCACTCTTCCCGGTCTAGCGGTGCGTCGAAATAATAATCCAAGACTTGCAAGGTCACAAACTCACGCGGGCGGATCGACGCCAGCGAATCAACGAGAACCCTGCCTTTTGAACCGCGATAGTGTGCATTCACTACTGCAGAGTTTTCTTTAGTCACCGTGTCGACTGGGTTAGTCGGGATCGCTTCCGGAATAACCATCGCCATGTTATACACATACGGGCTGTTGGCAATACCCTTTAAGTTGATACTAGTAGGTCCGTTGGCAATTCGATCGAATAGCACCGCACCTTCGTCTTGTTGAAGGGTCCAGGCCGGAATTGTAATGCCGTCTGTTTTCAAAACGCTAGTCCAGAAAATGCCTGGTCCGTCGTAGACAATAAATACACCCGCAGCACCGGTAGCAGTCACTGCTTTAATCTGGTCAGTAATCGTCGATTCCGTATCACGAGTGATGACTGCCAGTTTGCCACTTAGATTCTTGCCACTGAGGTCATCAGGTCGAGCAAAGCCAAGATCGACTGCTTCCATTGTCTTATCGCCGTCCAACTTAGGCGTAAACTCGACATGCTCGAGCGGAATCGAATCACCAGTTCCGTCATACGATGCACGGATCAAAGGAGCGAATCTGCGCTGTTTGAAGCTAAAATCGAACGTGCCGGTCGTCAAAGGCTCAGTTGGTACCACGTATGCGTGATCCCAGTACGGATTATAAAAACCAGTTATTACATCCATTCTAAACTTGTCTTGATCCAGGCGGTACCCTAATTGGTATCCGGTCCCGTCGGACTCCTTAGGAGTAGAGATTTTGACCTCTTTACCCAACTGCGCATCTATCGTGAGGATCTTGTTCTCGCTAAGCTCAACTTCAGGATCACCTGCGAGGGTATGATTCTCTACAAGGAATCCAGCTTCATCGTAGGTATCCACGGTACCCATTACCGAGTAACGCCCTTGCGGCACTTCGATGAGCTTAATCCCAGTGTCTCTATTTGGTCTGACTTTATTGTAGGATCCCGTATCAAGGTTAACCACAAAGAATTCTCCACTCGTTGTGTTTCCATTGCGGTCAATCAATTGAAGCGTTAAATCCACTGATGGTACCTTCTTCGTAGCGCCAATGGTCGTGTTTACTCTTTTACCGTCACTTGAAGTAGCCGTAACGACTGCTTTGTAATCACTTACAGTGCCGAGAGAAGGATCAAACGTCACTTCGACCGTACTGCTGCTATTGGCAGGAATTGTTACTTCTGACTGACTTAGTGTAAACATACCATCCGGAGCCGGGGCTCCTTTTTCATTTTTAGATTCCATAGTAAGCGTTAATGTCATTTCACCATCGGATGGATTGACATAATCAAATGTCTTCTCGATCGGCTCACTGGTTTCCTCAGCACTTCCAAGGCTGACGACTGCAGGACTGCTATAGACGTTCGCATCCAGAGCTTTCTCAATGCTTACAAGTCCGCCTCCCTGCTGATAGGCCGTATTTTTTGCATTTGGCATAGCCGTTCCAACCAACACCTGCTTGATTCGGTCAGCAGACCAGTCCGGATGCCTTTGTTTAAGAATGGCTGCAGCACCAGCAATATGTGGTGTAGCCATCGACGTACCATTAGCAGCGGTATAATTGTCGTCAACGACAGTACCCATATAGGTTCCTGTTGCACGAGCAGCTACGATTCCTACTCCTGGTGCCATAATTTCTGGTTTGACACGGTAATTGTTGATAACCGGACCACGGCTTGAAAAGGGAGCTAACACGCCGGTTTTGTCTACTGCCCCAACAGTCAATGCTTTTTCGGCTACACCGGGTGATCCTACAGTTTTCTTATCTGATCCATCATTACCTGCAGCCACAACAAATAATGTGTCAGAGGTTTCACTCAAATTGTTAAGCGCTTGACTCACCGGATCAGTACCGTCACTCGGAGTAGGATTACCTAGACTCATACTGACGATATCGGCGCCTTCCTCAACTGCCCAATCCATTGCAGCGATGACTCCTGAATCAGAACCGTAACCACTACTGTCAAGCACCTTTCCAATTAGAAGCTCAGCACCTGGAGCTACTCCTTTTAATTTACCATTGGAAGCTGCGCCAGATCCCACGATAGTCGAAGCAACATGCGTTCCGTGACCGTGATGATCGATAGAATCAGGGTCGTCTGTGAAGTTCTTCGCTTCTAAGATGGTTCCTTTAACATCAGGATGATTCGAATCAATCCCAGTGTCTAAGACAGCCACTTTCACGCCTTTGCCATCATATCCAGCCTCCCATGCTATCGGGGCCCCGATCTGCGAAACACTCTGTTCTAGCGTCACTTGTACCATTTTGTCGAGCCATATCTTCTCTATACCACCAGCAAGTACCGGCTCGGTCGCTTCGAAGTCGCTGTCGTCGTCGATTGCTTCCCAGAACGTCTCAGCCTCCGATTTGTTCACCTTAAACGCAATACCGTTGGCACTCTCTAATACCATGTCCTTTTTAGAACCTGCCGGAGCAGTCTTTTCTAACGCTTTGCCCACTTTGGCCGGTGTGCCCGCGTAAGTCGCGATCACCGGTATTTCGCCGTTAGCGTCGTCGTATCCGTACTCTATCAACTTGGTAATGTTGAACAGGTCGCGGTCAAGCTCATCCGCATCGATGTACGGCTGAGCCTTAGCCGGGATGACATAGTGATCGTCACCTATCCGAATCTGATTTATTTCCGTTGGTTCGCCATCGAGTGACGGTTCGAATGTCACTGCCTGTAACCCGTCAGCATAACTGTCAATCATCAAAACTTCGCCCGTGATAAGGGTAACAGTGTGCGAGTCGACAACCATGTTGTTCTGCAGTTGCTTGGACGCCTGGTTGGCCAGCGTTTTGGCGGTGGTGGCATCATAAGCAAATGAATGAACAGTACTTGTTGCCAAAAGTACTGCAGATACCAATCCTGCGGTCATTACATTAACAATTTTTTTGTTTCTCCTCTTCCCCATTAAATCTCTCCTCTTCCTTACTAAATAGTAGATTAATATATTTGTAAAAATGTGAGGGTTTCGTGCTAATGACTTAACTTCACATTTAATACACTGATCTGTCCCTTCAACATCAGGTTATTAAAATTTTTCAACTAATCTAGCATAAGCTGAGTCTATCCAATAGTTATTCAATATTCAGAAATATTACTCAAACTAACTTTATCATACAATATTTCCACTTTTCTGGAAATAAAACAAAAGTACTATACCAAGAGTGACATAATAAGGGTCAGGACATTTTTTTATAAGTGATTTTTAATTAAGAGTGACTGGTAAGAAGCCTTCAATAGTTTTAGAAGCTACAGGGTATTAT
>NZ_JBFUJC010000147.1:0-7629 GCF_056401595.1 Paenisporosarcina sp. P4_E4_2
GATTTTAGACTGACTCATCCTGATGTTGATTTTAATCTATTCTTAGCAGATGAAGCACCGATTGCGATGACAGAAAGCCATTTAGAACAAGTCGTTACTATATTAATCGATAACGCGATTAAATACTCTGACTTCAAAAGTAAGCTGGTAATTTACTATCAGTCAAAAGATCTCGAAAATGAGATAATTGTGCAAGATTTTGGAATAGGAATATCTAAAGAAGAAATCCCATTTGTCACGCACCGATTTTATCGCGTTGAAAAATCACGAAATCGTAAAAAAGGTGGTTACGGGATTGGACTTTCCATTGCTCAAAAAATCATGGATACATACATGGGAAGTATGAGAATAGAAAGTGAGGTAGGAAAAGGAACATCGGTTACACTTACTTTTCCCAATCCAAAATGATTCAAATTGTAATGATTTTATTCCCGGTAAATACCAAAAAAACTCTTCCATATTGAAGAGTGTAGTAGGACAATTTTTACTATTAGTTCGAAATGGTGTGATTCATGCATGGATAAAAAAATTAAACTTTCGATTTTTTTAATCATCGGCTTATTTTCCTTTATCGGTTTTGGGGTAATGGCTATTTTGGTTCATGGTCAAAAAGTGATTAAATTTGATGATATAGTCATCAACTCAATTCAAGGATTAGAGACCCCTTTTTTGACGACAATCATGAGGTTTTTCACTTTCCTTGGGTCTATTACAGCCATCGTATTGTTGGCGGTTGTAATTATGTTAATTTTYTATTTTGTGTTTAAACTCAGATCAGAATTACTTTTATTTTTAGGCGTGATTGTAGGCGCGAATATCCTTTTTATCACGTTAAAACTTATTTTTCATAGAGCACGGCCAGACCTGCATCGACTCATTGAAATTACGGGGTATAGTTTTCCTAGTGGGCATTCCACGAATGCAATAGCTATCTATGGTATCCTCTCATTTATTCTGTGGCGACATATTCCCACCAAATGGGGACGAACTGTTGTAGTAATTTTAAGCGTTCTGATGATTTTAGCAATTGGTATTAGTCGAGTTTATTTAGGCGTTCATTATCCGAGTGATGTGATTGGTGGATATTTTGTTGGAGGTTTTTGGTTAATAATTAGCATTTGGCTATATCAGTTCTACAAAGAAAGGCTATATGAACGAAAACATAATCTCAAAGTTGAAAAATAAGCAATGTCTTTTATCTATATCGTACAGTGCCTTTCTTACAACGCTTAACCTGAAAATTCCCAACCAAAAAGACCTTCTCAAAGTGTCCCGAGAAGGTCTTTGCATTTTTAATATAATTAAACCAGTGCCGGATATCCTTTGGAGTGATCAATTGGTAACGCTTTCCTGGTGTGTGAAAAATTCAGTGATAAATCGTTGCCATGAAGAAAAAGGACATCAACTGGTCCGAACGGTCGATTCATATCCAGAATGGAAAACGGCCCGTATCGTCCCCCACATACGTTCGCAGCACACCTCGCCATCAAAGGGATGCCGCTCGTGTGTATCCAGACCCCTGTTGAGCCATGACGATGAAACAGAAGCAATACTACGCAAGGTTCTACGACCATGCCCGGAAAGCCATCTATGACGAATGGATGTAATTTAGGGGATATAAGGAATCTTAGCAAAAATTATATTAACGCAAATAACCCACCATTCATAAAACGCCCAAAACCCTTGATGTATAAGGGTTTTGGGCATTTTTGTTTAGATGTTAAGGTTAAGAAAAAGAGGGATTACCGTAAAAACGACTGAAAATCGAGCAAAAACGAAGGAATAAATGAAGATAAGGGTTCGATCGGTTGAACCTGAATTTAAGGGTTTCGCAGAAACGGATGAAATATATTTTATGAAATCAGCGAGAGTAATCGGTGAAGTCATTGGGAATTTAAATCAATATATTGGCGACCAGTTTGTTAAATATAGAGTGAGACATTTAATAATGAATGAAGTGTTTGAAATAGAAGGTAATCCAAAAGCAATGAGGTTTTACAGTGTGAAACTCCGTTAATCTTCTTAAACTAACGGATGCTTTAGTCAAGTAGAGCACCGTCTTTTAAGACGTTGCTACATTTACATATAAAAGTACTTCTGATAAACAACCGGTTATAGCAGGTTCAAACAGTGCAGTGGTTACAGGATTGTTTAAAAATACTTCCTACTATTTAAGAGTAAAAGTAGTAGGCGGCTTGAACGATGGTATATCTAACGTTGTTACGGTAATAACAGCAGATCCATTACTACCTGCTAAAAAGAACAACAATTAAAACCGCAATCATGAATGTGAAAAGCCGTTCACAGGCAGTCATTTATGCCGTTCGAAATCAACTTGTTCCGTTTTATTATTTAAAAATCACTTATAAAAAAATGTCCTGTCCCTTATTATGTCCCTCTTGGTATAGCACTTTTGTTTTATGCAGGTATAGAACCAAAGAACAGCAAAAGATACATCCTATGTTTAATTTTCAGAAAAGTAGAAATGTGGGATGATAAGGATTAATTGGGTAATATTTCTGAATATTTAATGAATAAATGTTGAATAATCTCCCAGTTGATATTAGATTAGTTGAAAAATTTTAATAACCTGATGTTGAAAGACAGATCAGTGTATTAAATGTGAAGTTAAGTCATCAGCACGAAACCTTTACATTTTTACAAATATATTAATTTACTTTTAGTTAGGTAGGGGAGAGGTTTAATGAGGAAAAGGAGAAACAAAAAAATTATTATTAGAATCATTGTTTCATAATTCATTGCACTAAATGTGTAATAAAGAGACAGGGACTTGGAGGAAAGAAAATGGGGAAAAAAGCAAACAATAAAAGTAAGGTCTTAAAAAGCTTGGCTGTATTTGCTCTATCATCTAGAAACCGTAAGTTAAAGAACATTTTAGCTACTACGACGATGAGTGCTTTATTACTGTCATCTGTCATTCCGTACAACGTGCTAGCGGCATCATCAACACCTATCGATCCTTTTCATCAGGATTCGAGCGCTCCACAGTTGACGAAAGAACAGATTGCGGCATTGAATCAGTACAGCATAGGTGGTCCAGAAATTTCGTCTAAGATCAACACATCAAGCGTGGAACCTGTTCGTGTCATTGTTGAATTCGAGCAAGCACCGGCAAAAGTAGCTGTCATGCAGGCACAAGTAGCTGGAGACAAGACAACATTAGAAGAAGAAACACAAGACGTAAGCGATTCGCACAAACAGTTTCGTGCATTTGTGGATGGATTGTCTCAGCACAAAGCTGCCCTAAGTGTTAATGCAGTTACTGCGCAAACTGCAGCTAGTGAAGAAGATGCTGGAGATTCATCTGCCATCCAAATTACAAGAGAATATAAGAACGCGTTAAATGGGGTTGCCATGACGCTTCCAGGAAACATGGTCGAGAGACTATTCGAATCTGGTCTTGTTAGCCATGTATTCGCAGATGAAATAGTCAAACTTGACCCGATAGAAGTGGAACAAGTGAAGCAGCAAAGCGTTGAAGGGTTAAAAGAAAATTCGATCCCACTTCCGGGAATTGATGCGATTCATAACGAAGGCATTAAAGGAAACGGCATTAAAGTCGGCGTGTTAGATACAGGAATCGATTACAATCATCCAGATTTAACGGATGTGTATAAAGGATACAGAAAACAAGAAGGTGAGAACCCTAGTACAATTGACCCGAAATCAGTTAAGGGATGGGATTTCGTCGATAACGATGCAGATCCGATGGAAACAACGTACGATGACTGGGTGAATGCAGGTAAGCCAGTCAAACCAGGCCGTGAATACCCGACGTCCCACGGTACGCACGTATCTGGAACAATCGCCGCACAATCGAAAGCCACCATCGAAAATCCAGCACAAGGGGTTGCCCCTGGCGTTGATTTATATGTCTRCCGCGTACTAGGTCCTTACGGTTCTGGTGCTTCGAGCGGGATTGTTGCAGCCATTGACAAGTCAGTTAGTGACGGCATGAAAGTCATTAACATGTCTCTTGGTGCAGCGAGTAACAATCCACTATCAGCAGAAGCAATCGCGGTTAACAATGCGACATTAGTTGGTGTAACGTGTGTCATTGCAGCAGGAAACGCAGGTAATTATGCATATACACTTGGCACACCTGGAGCAGCAGCGCTTCCGATTACGGTTGGTGCAAGTGACTTTTCGATATCGATTCCAACCGCAACGGCAACAGTTGGAAACGAAACGTTCACCAACTTTAAGTTGCTGGGCAAAGGGTTCAATGACAATGTAGAAACACTTGAAAACAAAACCTATCCAGTTGTGTTTGTTGGCTTAGGTGGCGAGGATGATTTCAAAGATGTTGATTTGCAAGGAAAAATAGCATTGATAGAGCGTGGAACGTATGCGCTTAATGAAAAAATTGTGAATGCACAAAAAGCAGGCGCAGTGGCGGCCATCATGTACAACAATGTCGATGGCGACATTGATAACTATTTAGCAAGTTCTGTTGGGTTTATCCCAACATTCCGCATGTCAAAAGCAGACGGCGAACGCTTAAAAACAGCGGCAGAACATGAGTCGATAACATTTACGGAAATCGGATCAATTGTCTCAGAAGGAAACCGTTTGGCAGGTTTCAGTTCAAGAGGACCGGTTATGTCAACCTATGACATTAAACCTGACGTTGTGGCTCCTGGGGTATCGGTTTACTCGACGTATCCAGAATTTATCCACAGTCCAGAAGCAGGAATTGATTACTCACAAGCATATGCTCGTATTTCGGGTACATCAATGGCTTCTCCGCACGTAGCAGGGATTGCTGCATTGATTTTACAAGCACACCCAGATTACAAACCGGCTGATGTCAAAGCAGCCTTGATGAATAGTGCGGACAAACTAAATGGTGACTATTCCGTGTACGAAGTAGGCGCAGGTTTAGTAGATGTAGCAGAAGTCGTTCATAACGATATGGCATTCAAGGTACAAGACACCACATTAACGGGTGATGGAAAGGGTGGCTTTATAGAGAACGCGTATGAAAAAGGCGCATTGACGTTTGGTGCGGTTTACAAAAAAGACGATAGCACAAACACAAAAAACCGTACGATTGTCTTTAAAAACCGCGGTACCCAAGCGAAAACATTCGACGTTTCGGCTGAATATAGTAAACCGGTTGATAATGAGAGTGCTTGGGTAAGTGACGCAGCAGCGAACAATGTAACCGTAACGACTTCATCAGCATCTGTGACGGTCGCTGCAGGGGAGGAAACAAATGTAACGGCAACGGTTAACATACCTGCGAGCTCAGAGACGGGTCAATATGAAGGGTATGTGAACATTGTCAACCATGACAATCCAAACGAACACTATCGCATTCCGTTCGCGACTCGCTTCGTTGAAAAAGGAATCGGAGACGTTGAGATCTTGAATCCAGCAATCTCAACGCTAAATTGGCCGAATCTATTTAGGATACCTCAAACTCGCTATATCACTTTCAAATTAAACAGCCCGATGAAAGATTTATGGCCGATTATCTATGATAAAGACGGCAAAGCACTTGGAGCAAGTTCGTTAAAACCTTTCAGCTTAAAAGGTGCGCCTCTTGATACGGAACTAAAAACATTATTCGCGGCAACGTATTATCCGTTTATCGGCGATCCGAAAGATGAAAAAACAGACATCAAACAACCGATGCAGACACTACCAGAAGGTGAGTATACCATCAAACTTCGTTCAACAGATGCAGATGGGGTGAGATACGAGGTCGTTAATCAAAAGTTTATCATCGATAACACTTTTTCGAAGTTGACGCTAAAAGACCATAAACCTGGTGTCTATGAGCTAAGTGATTCGGACTTTACAGATGAACAGATGCCAGACGGAAATACGCACCATGCGTTTTGGCTTCATGCGAATGTATGGGACGAAGGAACGGCAAAATTAGCACCTTTAGGCTACACACAGTCTGAAAATAAGCTATGGTATTACTTCAATCAAAAAGCTGTTTATAACGGCGATTTCCCACTTGATGCAAATGGGGATACAAAAATCGGAATTGAACAATCTGATATTGAGAATGGTCCAGCAACGCTCAGACTATTCCCAAACGATAAGGCGAGAAATGGGCACATGTTTACTGATATTGTTTCCTATGCATTCGTCAAAAAAGGGACACCTTATGTGTCACCAACTTACGATAAGCAAAAAATATATTTAAACGATACAGTCACGATGACGTTGAATTTAAACAACGTAAAAGACTTGATGGCTGGAAACTACGATGTTGGATTCTATGATTGGCTCTTCCAGTTCCAAAGCGTAAAAGTGAACCCAGAATTCCAGAAGTATGCGGATGAAAAAGGATTAACAGTAACCATTGATGAGCCAATCGTGAAAGAAGACCCTAATTATCCAGGTAGCAATAAAATGGTGAATGCGGGTGCTCATATCAGTGGCGGTGAAGATTTCAAAGGAATCAGCGGTGATACGCCATTCCTTGATGTGACATTTAAACTGTTCAGTGACGATTTTGGCACCCTCTTAGGTTACACGTTTAACGTCCAAGAGAATACCGTTCCATTCACGTATACACAATACGGTGAGCAAGACCCGGTTGTCATCCAATCATTCAACAATATTAACGATTTTAAGATCGTACCAAAGAGCTCTCATGTGATATCTTTTACCCATCTTGAAGCGTTCTATGGAAACTTTAAGATGGATTATTCCATCATAGGAGCAAAAGCATACGGGCAATTGAAAGACGGGACAAAAGTGCAAGGAACGATTGACAAAAATGGTTTTGTAGATATCTATATTCCTGTATCGAAAGGTCCAATCGATATCGATATTGTCGTAGAAGCACCTGGACACCTGAAGAGCATTCAGAAACTGACGCTTGGTTTGAAAACACCTTGGGGCGAAGACATGGGTGAGTATATAGTAAAGCCAGGTGCTCAACCAGTTGCAACTGCCGGTGATGTAAATGGAGACGGTGTCATTGACGTGTTAGACGTGAAACAAGTTGCCAAGAAATTCGGCGTTCAAAAACCGACTGATTTCAATATAGAAGACTTGAACCACGATGGTATTGTCAATGTAGGGGATATGAATTACTTGGTTGGAAATCTTTACAAATCAAACCCAGATGCAACAATCACACCAAAAGAAATGGTCGACGGAAAAGTGAGCACAGATTTCTTCAACGAGCTAAGTATTAAATCTCTTGTGAACACATTAAAATCAACAACAAAAACGAATCATTCAGCAACATTGAATTGGCTAGCAGCTGTTGGTGCGACGAATGTAAAAATTGAGCAATCAATTGATAATGGCCCATGGACAACAGCTACTACAAGTAATCCGTTAACAGTTGATTCAAATACAGCAGTTGTGACTGGATTAAACGAAAACACGACTTACAAATTCCGCGTAACGGTAACAGGCGGGTTAAACGCTGGTTTTTCAAACGTGGCAACTGCTACAACAGATGTCACGTTACCTCCAAACCCAACACCAACTCCAGAGCCAACGCCTGAGCCAATCACATTTGCTGATATCTCAGAACATTGGGCAAAAGAGGATATTGAATTATTAGCAACAAAAGGCATTATTAATGGACTGAAAAATGGTTTATTTGCACCCGAAAAAGATATTACACGT
>NZ_JBFUJC010000148.1:0-7436 GCF_056401595.1 Paenisporosarcina sp. P4_E4_2
GTGTGCAGAAGGAAATATTGATGCACAAGTTTTACGTACAGGTGCATTAACTGCTGAAGATTGGCGCAAACTAACAATGGCGATGGGGAGTTTATCCAACGCAGGTATTTTTATTGACGATACACCAGGTATTCGGATTAATGAAATCCGCTCGAAGTGCCGTCGTTTGAAACAAGAGTATGGACTTGGCATGATTTTGATTGATTACTTGCAACTGATCGTAGGAAGCGGGAATGGTAAAGAAAACCGTCAGCAAGAAGTATCGGAAATTTCCCGTTCATTAAAATCCCTTGCTCGTGAGCTCCAAGTTCCAGTTATCGCCTTGTCACAGCTTTCCCGTGGTGTAGAACAACGTCAGGACAAGCGTCCAATGATGTCCGATTTACGTGAATCCGGAAGTATTGAGCAAGATGCCGATATTGTTTCGTTCCTATATCGTGAGGATTACTACGATAAAGAAACCGAGAATCAAAACATGATTGAAATCATCATCGCAAAACAACGTAATGGTCCGACAGGGACGGTAACCCTGGCTTTTGTTAAAGAGTTCAACAAATTCGTTAACATAGACTGGAGCCAGCACCAACAACCTACCCCGGATTACTAGAAAAGCCTAGCAGTCCGAGATAGATCGACTCCGACGTTGGAACAAAGCATCCTTTGCGACGAGTAACCGCAGGAGCACACTGAATCGAAAACCTGTTTTCGAATGAATTTGTGAAACTGAGGTGCGGTCTGGCCTGCGGAGCTAGACATCAAGAAAAGCCTAGCAGCAAATATCTCTAAATTGTGATTGATGCAAAAACACGAACGATAAATGTCTGAAAACATTTTTCCGTTCGTGTTTTTTCTTGTTTTTGGTTGACTTCAGCCGTTTCAGTTGATACAATAACACTGTTTGATTCAGGACGCGTGACAGCGTCTGACGGAGGTGCTGATTATGACATCAGTTGTAGTAGTAGGAACACAATGGGGAGACGAAGGTAAAGGGAAAATTACCGACTTCCTATCCGAGAATTCAGAAGTAATTGCACGTTATCAAGGTGGGAATAATGCTGGACACACCATTATTTTCGGTGGAGAAACGTATAAGCTTCACTTGATTCCATCAGGTATTTTTTATAAAGACAAAATCTCAGTAATCGGTAACGGTATGGTTGTCGATCCTAAAGCATTAGTGAAAGAGTTAAAAGGATTACATGAACGTGGGGTAACGACAGAAAACTTACGTATTTCTAACCGCGCACACGTCATTTTACCTTACCACTTGAAGCAAGACGAAGTGGAAGAAGCTCGTCGTGGTGAAAACAAGATTGGAACTACAGGTAAAGGAATCGGACCGGCTTACATGGATAAAGCAGCACGTGTAGGTATTCGTATGGCCGACTTACTTGATAAAGTAGTATTTGAAGAAAAACTTGAACGTAATCTAGAAGAGAAAAATCGTTTGTTCGATAAGTTCTATGAGACAGAAGGTTTTACAAAAGAAGAAATTCTTGAAGAGTATTACGGCTACGGGCAAGAAATTGCGAAGTACGTAACAGATACATCTAAAGTATTGAACGATGCATTGGATGATGGCCGCCGCGTACTGTTTGAAGGTGCACAAGGCGTTATGCTTGATATCGACCAAGGTACTTATCCTTTTGTAACATCATCTAACCCAGTAGCGGGTGGCGTTACAATCGGTGCCGGAGTCGGACCAACGAAAATTCACCATGTGGTTGGTGTATGTAAAGCATATACTTCTCGTGTTGGAGACGGTCCGTTCCCAACGGAATTGTTTGACGAAGTCGGCAATCAAATTCGTGAAGTCGGTAAAGAGTATGGGACAACAACTGGTCGTCCACGTCGCATCGGTTGGTTCGACAGTGTAGTTGTACGTCATGCACGTCGTGTGAGTGGTTTAACAGATCTAACGGTCAATTCGATTGATGTGTTAACTGGTTTGGAAACAGTGAAGATTTGTACAGCTTACAGTTACAACGGGGAACTGATTACGGAATACCCAGCAAACTTACGTATGCTGGCTGACTGTAAACCTGTCTATGAAGAATTGCCAGGTTGGAGCGAAGATGTGACATCTTGTAAATCACTCGATGAGCTTCCGGAAAATGCACGACACTACCTGGAACGCATTTCACAATTAACTGGTGTTCCAATTTCGATTTTCTCAGTAGGACCAGATCGAAATCAAACAAATATCATTGCGAGCRTTTGGCGCTAAATTTTATTGAACGGGAAAAGGAATCTTTTCCCGTTCTTTTTCGTATGTAAGAGTAATGTGAATTTTCATACGATTTGGGGTTGAAAATAAATGAAGAGATTTTGGTTTTGGGGAGCACTGCTGGCAATCATTGTGGCTTGGACGATTAATATAACCACTTACGAGGCGAAATTTTTGGATGAACCCATTGTTCTGGAACATTATATCGAACGACCAATGGACCAGACACACCTATTCAACATTTACTATTTGACCAATAAAAACAATCCGGCAATTCTCCAAACAATTGAAGTGGATGGATTCTCGCTCCAAAACGTCTCACCGAGCAATGACATGTGGTTACATGGAAACCAGAATTCGATATACAACTCACCAAATGTCGTCCAGGAGTTCAATCAACATCTTCTACTGAAAGCTGAATTTGACCCATCCATACTGCCTCTTGAAGGCGAAGAAGATAAGTCATATATAGGGACCAATGTATTCCTACAATTCAGTGACGGAACGGCTGGACATTTTGACATCGGAGAAATTCGAATCACGCCGTCAACGCTCAGACAAGATCCTAAATTGAAGGGCATGTCGACTGGAAGTACTTCAGACGGACTTCATTCCAGCATATATTCTGCAGAAGAACAGTTAAAAATGAAAGAATTCGTTGTGCCTGAAAATATTGCGAAGGATGTTCAAGTGAAAGTACATTATGAAGGAGAAGAAGCCCGAATTCCCGATCCTATCTATCAAGCAGAAGTTATGCCTAATTGGAGCGATGTAAAACAACCTCTTGCAAAAGACGTCAATTGGCCCATCGTATTGGAATCACAAGGTAGTGTCGGCTTATACATACAAATAGAGCCGACTAATAATAAGGCAATCGATGTATGGATTCCATGGGAAGGGGAAACGGCTGCTGGACAGTCTTTTACGGCTTCATTTCCCTTGCATCATGTTCCACAGCTGACAGATGAAGAACTACGGAGCATGGTGGAGAAAGTGGTGAAAGATGGCAAATAGAAGAGCGTTCAAGTATATGATTGCAGGGTTTTTATTGGTTTTGCTGGAYGTTCATATTTTTTTCGATTTTCTTCCTGACCCACTGGGATATATGTTGATCACATCAGGCATTCATCAACTTGCCGCAGGAAAGGCGAATGCTAAAAAAGCTGTAATAACTGCTTTTGTCCTGATGGCTCTATCCATTCCTACACTGTTTTTATCAGGGGAAGTACTCACTCAAATGCAAGTTAACAGTACATCTTGGCTGGTATATGGCTTTAGTGTCACGCTGATTGACTTAATTTTGATGTATTATGTATTCAGAATGCTGATGCATGAAGTGGATTATCCAATTGAAGCGGCTGAAAAACAGAATGGCATTAAAAAAATTATGATTGTCTATATGACCATAACACTCACTTCAACGTTTATTCAGTCGTTTTTAATTAATATGAAACAGGATGTTCAGTCTACAGTTGCGGTAGCTATTATTGTGTTGACGCTCAGTGTTCATGTCGCGTTTATTATCACTCTCCGTAATCTACAGAAAACCTTCCCACCCGACCAGGGACGGGTATATCCAATGGAATGACCCAATTAAAAAATGCGCTGTCCCAATATTGGGCAGCGCATTTTTATATAGAGTGCAAATTAGTGAATATTACGTTTCTTGAATCGTCCACCGCGTACTTCAGCAATATTGCCAATGGCGACGAACGCTTGTTGATCAATATCTTCCACGATTGTTTTTAATTTTGCTTCTTCCAGACGTGTAATAACGGTGAAAATAACTTTTTTATCATCACCTGTGTATGCGCCTTCTCCATGTAAATAAGTGACTCCACGACCGAGACGATCCATAATCGCTTCGCCGACTTCATCTACAAGATCACTAATAATATAAACCGATTTGGATTCATCAAAGCCTTGAATGACAATATCGATCATTTTATAAGCGATGAAATAAGCGAGTACGGAATACATAGCTTGCTCCCAAGTAAATACAAAACCAGCGACAGTAAAGATTATCAAATTGAAGAACATAATGATTTCCCCGACGGAAAAAACGCTTTTAGTGCTGAACAAAATAGCTAAAATTTCAGTTCCGTCCAATGAGCCACCGTAGCGAATGACAAGACCGACACCAATGCCAAGTACAATGCCGCCAAAGACGGTAGCAAGTAACAAGTCATCAGTAAAACGTGCAACTGGATGTAAAAAGTATGTACAAATAGAAAGAACCGTAATTCCTAATACAGTAGAAAGTGCAAATGTTTTCCCAATTTGTTTATACCCGAAAAAAAAGAAGGGGATGTTTAATAGGAAAATAAATAATCCAATTTGAATTCCAGTCAGGTGAGACAAGATAATGGATATACCGACAATTCCACCATCCAATAAATGATTTGGTACCAAAAACAACTCGATTCCCATTGCCATAAATACGGCACCAATAATAATCATGAAGATGCGCTTCGTTATTACGGTTTTGGAAGCCCGACGATGTACGTATGCGGTTTTTATTTTGGCATTTCTCTCTTGTTGTTCGTCTGTCAAATGGGATACCTCATTTCGCCTTGAATACTCTTATTTTACCCTATATTAAGGATATTCGATAGAAGAACGCTATTATTATTACAAAAATGACAAAAAAGTACATGAAATATGAATGAGAAGGGTCGAAAGATAGAAAAAATATGTTGAATCTTCAATTGATTTAAGAGAAAAGCCTGTGTAAACTTACAAATTAAAACAATTAAATGCAATTGATGGTAAGAATGAGTCATTTTCTTTACAAAATGACATTTCTTTACCAGTGTTTAAAAGGWTATGTTAAATTAAAGGGGCGTGAAATTTTTCACAATAAAAGAACCATTCGTTTTACGGATGAAATTTTGAGAGGGGCTTTATCATGCATTTGAAAAGGAATACTGGTGATGGGGATAAGATTTCATCCGACCGGAAGCCAAACCGCACATCAAATATAATGAAAAAAGCAGCCATAACAGCAGTGCTTGCTTCAAGCTTCACATTTAATATCAGTTTTGCAAAAGATAAAGAGGACAGTCAATTACAGGAAATTTTTCATATATATGCAAGTGACGAATATGTAGGTACGGTTTCAGATGAAAAAGCAGTAAAAGAGCTTGTTAATGAAAAAATTACTGAGTCAAGCTCCCAATACAAAGATCTAAATCTAAGTGGATCCAATTTATCCATCATCTCAGAACAAGTTTTTAATGCAGAAACAAATGATAAGGAAACATTAGACAAGCTGGACAAGATGGTAACTGTCACAGCAGATGCTTTTGCCTTGTCGGTCAATGACGAGATTGCCGTCTACGTCAAAGACTTGGAAGCATATCATGAAGTAGTCCGCAAACTGAAACTTCAGACCGTTTCTGAAAAAGAACTCACCGAATTGGAAAATCGAAAAGATTCTAACAATTCTTTACCCCCATTAAAGAACAATGAAACACGTGTTTTGGATATTAATTTAAAAGAATCAATTTCAGGTGTTACGAAACAAGCAAAACCAGAAAAGGTTTTAACTGTTGATCAAGCAGTAGATTACCTTCAAAARGGTACTTTGGAAGAGAAAACATATACCGTACAATCTGGAGATGTATTCAGCAAAATAGCAGCAAAACATGATTTAACTACAGCGGATTTAACAAAGCTGAACAAAAGTGTCAACGAAAATAGCGTTCTTCAAATTGGAGAAAAATTGAAGGTAACAGCTTTAAAACCTTTAGTGAACATTGAAGTTGTTCGCGAGAAAAGAGTGACAGAAGCCATTCAATTTGAAAACCAAGTACGCGAATCGAAAGATATGCTTAAAGGGGATTCCAAAGTCATTCAAGAAGGCAGCAATGGTGCCAAAGAAATGACATACGTTATCCGTGAGAATAACGGGACACGCGTGGGCAAATCAATTAAAGATGAAGCAGTAGTAAAAGAAGTGACAAACAATATTATCTTAAAAGGTACTAAAGTCGTTCCATCTCGTGGGTCAGGTATGTTCGCATGGCCGGCAGAAGGTGGCTACATATCTAGCGGGATGGGTCAACGGTGGGGACGAATGCACCGTGGAATCGATATTGCACGTCCTGACGGCTTTGCAATTAAAGCAGCTGATAACGGCGTTGTGAAATTTGCTGGAGCAGATGGTACATTCGGTAACAAAGTAGTTATTGATCATCAAAATGGTTATGAAACAACATATGCTCACTTAGCATCAATTAATGTTAACGTAGGACAAACTGTTCCTGTCGGTTCAAAAATAGGTGTAATGGGGTCAACAGGTAGATCTACTGGAACACATTTACACTTTGAAGTAGAACATAATGGTGTAAACGTAAATCCTCTTAAGTTTTTAAACAAATAATATACGCGGAAGCGGTCAATTCGACAGAGTTGGCCGTTTTTTTATATTCATCGACAATAGAGTGTTAGTTTATCTAAGAATCTTGTCGAAATATTACCCGGGAAATATTCAACATTCTGATTCCTCTAGTCGATAGGTGCGTAACATAGTAAAGCGTGATAGAGTAAGTAGTATAAAGAGGTCAATTCATATTTAAATAGATAGATGGCAAGAGAGGATGACGAACAATGAGTAAAACAATTTTAGTAGTAGATGACGAGAAGCCGATTGCGGACATTCTACAATTCAATTTAAAGAAAGAAGGCTACAATGTCGTTTGTGCTTATGACGGGGATGAAGCTTTAGCAAAAGCAGAAGAAATCAAACCCGATTTGATGTTACTAGATATTATGTTACCAAACCGGGATGGAATGGAAGTCTGTCGTGAGATTCGTAAAAAACACGATTTTCCTATTATCATGCTGACAGCGAAAGACTCGGAAATTGATAAAGTACTTGGTTTGGAATTAGGTGCAGATGATTATGTAACTAAACCGTTCAGTACGCGTGAATTGATTGCCCGTGTGAAAGCCAATATGCGTCGCCATCAAACCGTACAATCTGAAGATGCAGAAGATGCGTCAAATGATATTGCGGTTGGCTCATTAATTATTCAGCCGGATGCGTATTTAGTTTTGAAAAGAGAGGAATCAATTGAACTGACACACCGTGAGTTTGAATTGCTACATTACTTGGCAAAACATATCGGTCAAGTGATGACACGCGAACATTTACTGCAAACTGTATGGGGTTATGATTATTTTGGAGATGTTCGTACTGTAGACG
>NZ_JBFUJC010000149.1:0-8118 GCF_056401595.1 Paenisporosarcina sp. P4_E4_2
CTCCCTTTACTGTTGATCATTTTCTTTACCTATTTTGCGTTGCCCGAAATCGGGATTGATATGGAAATAATGACAGCTGCCATCGTGGCATTGACGATTTTTGAATCCGCGATGCTTTCGGAAATCATCCGAAGTGGGCTGAATTCCATTGAAAAAGGACAGATTGAAGCAGGACGTTCATCTGGCTTGAACTACATACAGACATTACGATATATTATTATGCCCCAAGCTTTGAGAAGAATGGTTCCACCGATTGTCAGTCAATTTATTTCCCTTCTGAAAGACACATCTTTGGCTGTCGTCATCGCGTTGCCAGAACTATTGCATAACGCTCAAATCTTATACGCACAGAACGAATCGGGTGTCATACCTATTTTCGTCACTATTGCATTGATGTACTTTATCGTTAACTTTGCTTTATCCTTAGTTGCACGAAGACTGGAATTAAAGCAGGCTTAAAGAAGTCCGGCTCAACAAGTTGAGCTGGACTTTTTTGAAAACTAAAACTGTTGTGATTTCCTCACGCAGTTTATAAAGAAGATAGATGTAAAAGCAGTGCATTTAAATACAAATTACTAAAAACGAATTCAATGGATAGTATTCAGGAATGTGGGAACGCTAATTCTTGACTAATATTCAAATTGAAGGAGGATTTGTGATGCCTAGACCACAGCCAAATGATTCAGCAGATAACAAAGAAAGACTTAACAAAACGATTGACAATATGGAAGCAGCAGAAGAAGCAATGACGTATGCTGAAGGGAAAGAGCTTGCCGCAATCAAGGAAAAAAACGAACATCGTAAAGAAGCCATTGATGGTTTAAGAAAAGAAATAATCGAAGAGGGCAAATCACGTATCAATGGCTACATTTAAAAGAGTGTAGCATTGCTAAATAAAGGTGGAGACTATACGTTCTCCATCTTTTTTAATTATTCGTCTGTTTGCGTACATAGTGAAAAAGGATATATTGTCCCTTATGAGAAAATTGTCATAACATGGGGCTGGGAGAATTTAAAGATTTTTTTCCTCCCGGTTCCAGTACTTTAGAGTTTCGACTGATCTCGATCCCGAAAGATAATGGGACGCAGTAAATATTGACGCACTATGATCTACCTACCGAAAAAATCCAGACTCACCTAGAAGTATGGAAACATTATATGATTCGATTGCAATCTTTTGCAGAAGGAAAAGATGCTGGTGTCGATCCTAGGTCCATCCTTACAAAAACATGAAAGTGGGAAAATCCATTATGTCTACTGTAATACATCAAGAAATACGTTTTAACGTTAGTCCAAATCACCTCTATGAAGCGCTAACTGATGCAACGAAATTTGCTAAAGTTACTGGCGGTGCACCGACTGAAATCGGTTCTGAAGAAGGAGATTCTTTTTCTTTATTCGGTGGAATGATTACGGGTCGAAATATTGAATTGGTGCCTAATGAAAGAATTGTCCAAGCTTGGCGTGCCGGTAATTGGGAAGCAGGTGTTTATTCTATTGCTAAGTTTGAATTCAAGGAACTTGGCAATGAAACTCAACTCGTATTCACACACACGGCTTTCCCGGAAGCTCAAGGGGAACATCTTGGGACAGGATGGCATGAAAATTATTGGAAACCACTTGAAAATTACTTTACTTAAAATTATTGAGTAAAAACTCCGTTTTGAGAGAACATAAAAGTAACCGAAACGGAGGTGTCATTTTTATGACGAATAATCAGAATAAGCCAGGTGCATATACTCAAACCGGAACAGATATTGAAGAGGTCAAAAGAAATAATGCAAATTCAGGACTTACTTACAATCAAGTGAAGCAGTTGATTGCAAAAACGGTTGGCAATGAACAAACTGAATTCGGCAGTGAGCAAGTCTTTCCAGAACAACAAAAGAAAAAGTAAAGTTCATTATGTGAAGCAGGTGCCTTTTAGGTATCTGCTTTTATCTTTTGTAAATTGTAAGATAGAATTGACTTAAGTGAGGTGGCGTGATGAATAAAACAATAGGTGTGTTTGCCCATGTTGATGCAGGGAAAACAACATTTTCCGAGCAAATTCTTTACCATACGAAAAGTATTAAGCAAAGAGGACGTGTAGATCATAAAGATGCTTTCCTCGATAGCCATGAAATAGAAAGACAAAGAGGAATTACAGTATTTGCAGATCAAGCAACTTTTACATATAAAGATTCAACGTATTATTTAATTGATAACCCAGGACACGTTGATTTCTCTCCGGAAATGGAGCGTTCCGTTCAAGTAATGGATTACGCTATTGTTATATTAAGTGCTGTTGAAGGAATCGAAGGACATACAGCAACCATCTGGCAACTACTAAGAAAGCATCACGTTCCTACCTTTTTCTTTATTAATAAGACCGATCGTACTGGAGCGGATGTGAAAAACGTAGTAAAAGAAATACAGGAAGACTTTTCAGCGGACGTCATTGATATTACTCAATCTTTTCACGAAGGTGAAATGACGGAAAGTCTAATAGAATCTATCGCTGAACGCAATGAAAATCTTCTTGAACACTATATGGAAGATGGTTACGAGAAGGATTTATGGATCAACACAATGAAAGACTTGATTAAGGATAACAAAGTTTTTCCGTGTGCCAGTGGGTCAGCGCTGCAGGATATTGGTATAGTCGAATTCCTGGATAAATTTCATCAATTGACCGAGACGCAATATACAAGTGATGAAGCATTCTCTGGAAGAGTCTATAAAGTTAGGCATGATGAAAAAGGGACAAGAATCACTTTTATAAAATCTTTAAGCGGTACTTTGAGCGTTAGAGATGAAATAACATATGGTCCGATAGAGCAAGCATTAACGGAAAAAATCACACAAATACGGGTCTACAATGGGAATAAATTCAAAACGGTAGAACATGTGAAGGCCGGTGAACTTTTTGCAGTTTCAGGACTGACAAATGCAGTTACAGGCGATGGCTTAGGAACTTTATACGGGAAAGCTGAATATGAAATGGTACCGACATTGAAATCCAAAGTTGTTATTGCTCCATCTGTTCATATAAAAGATGCATTGAAGTGTTTTCAAATACTGGATGTGGAAGATCCATCGTTGAATGTGATGTGGGAGGAACGTCTCCAGGAAATTCATATCCATGTGATGGGTGCAATTCAATTGGAGATTTTGAAACAGCTGGTTGCAGAAAGATTTCATTTTGAAGTTGAATTTGAAGAACCGCAAATCCTTTATAAAGAAACCATTAACTCTACTACCATAGGGTACGGGCATTTTGAGCCACTGAAACATTATGCCGAAGTTCATTTGAAAATGGAACCTGCTGGGAGAAACAGTGGTATCACATTTGATAATGTCTGTCATGCGAATCACTTGTCGGTGGGCAATCAAAACTTGGTCAAGCATCATTTATTGGAGAAGGCGCATAACGGATTGTTAACCGGTTCACCATTGACAGATATTAAGGTCACATTACTAACAGGACGAGCCGACAATATGCATACGTCTGGCGGTGATTTCCGGGAAGCCACATACAGGGCATTGAGACAGGGGATGGAAAAAGCATCAAATCTTCTGCTGGAGCCCTTTTATGACTTTAGGATAAAAGTAGACGTTGATCAGATGGGAAAAGTACTTTCCGACATTCAAATGGCGCATGGAAGTTTTGATTCACCTAAAACGGAAGGCCATAAAGTGATATTGACCGGAAAAGTCCCAGTGGCCACCTTTATGAACTATGCAGCGGAGCTTGCTTCGTTTACACAAGGAAAAGGGGTATTAAATTTGATGTTCGGTGGATATGAGCAATGTCATAATGAAGATGAAGTCATTCAGAGAATTGCTTACAATAAAGATGCAGACCCTGAATATAGTTCATCATCAATTTTCTGCGCGAAAGGTAAAGGCTACACTGTACCGTGGGAGCGGGCAGAAGAACTAATGCATTGTTTATAATGCAGAATAGAGGGTTTTTCATGAGTGAGAAGGAAATGGATAGAATGCTTCGTATTAAAACTGCAGGAACGCTCGAAGTGCTGAATCAGTCCGTGCATTATAATCGATATGAAGCAACACCCTATATTGCATTAGATGAACTGTTCAAACATTATGAAATAACAAAGGACAATCGAATAGTGGATGTTGGATGTGGCAAAGGTCGGCTTTCTTTTTACATTCATAATCATTTTCAAGTACCGACAATAGGTATTGAAATGAGTGGCAAACTTTATCAAGATGCACTAGAAAATTTGCAGAGCTACGATAAGACTGGGAAGAAATCGAAGGGACTAATTACCTTCGAACGATGTCTTGCTGAAGACTACAAAATCGATTCCAGAGATGATGTATTCTATTTCTTCAATCCATTTTCTGAACAAATTTTTATGAAATTTGTTGAACATATTCTCGATTCGGTGGATGAGCATAAAAGATCTATTGACTTAATTCTTTACTATCCATCCTCAGCGTATCTTTTGTTTCTCGAAACAAGGACAACCTTCGAATTTCTGCGAGAAATCAAAGTACCAGAGCTGTATGAACAAAATGAAAATGAACGATTCATGATTTTTCATCTACCTTTAATGAATCTCAAAATCGAACGTGAAGAGCCTAAGACAAACTAAACTGAAAAATGAAATGAGGATGAGCTTATGACGAAGGTGAATGAACTGGATGGAGCAAAAGTAATCAAACAAACGAAAAATGACGGAACACTAAAATTAAGCACTATGTATTTTGAAGAAAAAGATGGCACTACGATTGAAGTACCGATAACTGCTTTAGCCATTGCAAAGTACGAAGAAGAACGAGGGTATTATTTATTCATGTGTGATAGCGAATGGACAGTTCAGGACGATCATCATCTTGAATCACTTGAGGAGGCAATCACTTGGGCAGAAAAGAATTTTGATGTGACTGATAAAGAATGGATGTAGGTTTAATAATTCAAGTAGATGAGGTGATATGTAGATGAAGCCATATAAAAATTGTCAAAGTTGTGGAATGCCACTTTCAAAGGATGCTGAAGGTGGCGGTACAGAAAAGAATGGAAATAAAAGTGTCATGTATTGTAGCCATTGTTATCAAAATGGCACGTTTACATCTCCTGAGATGACCGTAGACAAAATGAGAGAGAAGGTGAAAGGAAAGTTGATTGAATTCGGAATTCCGAAAATGTTAACTGGACTGTTCACTCGTAATATTCATAAATTAGCCCGTTGGAATAATCCTAGTTAACGATAAAGAGTAGGGTTGCCATTAAACAAGTTGGTTCAGAAAGGGATCAACTTTTTTTGTGGAATAAAACGTGAAAGAATTGAACCTTTTAATCGATATTTCTTGTATGTGAGTTGAGTCTTTACTGGATAGTCATTAATATTCTCTCAACTATTTCTGATATAGATAGTTTGCTTACTTGACAAATTCAAGTTACAAAAATATAATTACTTACATAAAGTAACTTAATGGAGAAAACACGATACAAAAAGGGGATAGTAAAATGAGCGATATTCAAATGGTTTCCAAAGAAGCTCTTTCGGTTTTAAAAGATAAAATAAAGTTAATAAAAAAAGATGATGGTGCGGTTTATTTGGTAGGTCCCATTCGCCTACCTGTTAATTTATATGGAGAAACAGTCATTTTTCAATGGTACTGCTGGTTGAATAGCAACAATGAAAACGAAGATTTTCAACAGATTATCGATAATTTATCTTCTGCCAATCTTGCAGAATATCAACAGTCAAGCGTCTTGGTGTATGGTGATTTTGAAAATGATGAAGAAGCACTTATTAGAATGCACTCCATCTGTCACACTGGTGATATCTTTGGCAGTAAAAGATGTGATTGCGGATTTCAATTGAAACAATCCATGCAAATGATTGTCGATCACGGTTCAGGAGCGTTGTTTTATTTAGCAAATCATGAAGGTAGAGGAATTGGGTTATTCAGCAAAGCCATGGCCTATATTCTTCAAGAAAATGGCTACGACACAGTGGAAGCTAACGAAAGCCTCGGTTTTGTGGATGATTCCCGCAATTATGATGATGCCATCCATGTACTCAAAGCATTGCGTACAAAACCTGTTACTTTGTTGACAAATAATCCGAAAAAACTCGCGGCATTGATTGATGCTGGTATGCCAATTTCAGGTCGCACACCTTTATGGGGAGATGTATCCGAATATAATGAAGCTTACTTGCAGACGAAAATTAAACGCTCGGGACATTTAGAAATCGAGGATGAAGGGACTTGTCCGAATGACTAATCATGAATTTTATATGGATTTGGCCATTAATAATGCAAGGGCGATGAAGGGGCAAACAGATCCGAATCCTCTGGTGGGCTCAGTCATTGTGAATGACAACCGAATTGTTGGAGTCGGAGCTCATTTGAAAACTGGGGAACCACATGCAGAAATTCATGCGCTGCGCATGGCTGGAGACAAAGCGAGGGGTGGAACTATTTACGTCACACTCGAACCTTGCTCCCATCACGGGCGTACGGGTCCTTGTGCGGTGGCGATTGTAGAAGCCGGCTTGAAGAAAGTGGTTATTGCAACGCTCGATCCAAACCCAATGGTCTCCGGACGAGGTGTCAAAATTCTTGAAGATGCAGGAATTGAAGTCATTGTTGGCATTCAAGAAGATGCATCAAGAAAAATGAATGAAGTATTCAATAAGTTCATCGTCGAGAATCAACCATTCGTAACTTTAAAAGCGGGCATTACTTTAGATGGTAAAATTGCTACACATTCATCTGATAGCAAATGGATTACATCTGAAGAAGCAAGAAATGATGTCCATAAAATACGAAATGAAAACATGGCGATATTAGTGGGCGCAAATACTGTTATTGCGGACAACCCAGAATTAACAACAAGAATTCCAAATGGTCGAAACCCGATTCGCATTATATTGGATTCTACATTGAAAATTCCATTAGAGAGTAAGGTTGTAACAGATAAATTAGCTGATACCTGGATTTTTACCAGTGTTAACTATGATAGGGACAAGAAAAAAGCCTTGGAGAATTTGGGGATATCTGTTTTCTCCACGTCTGGTTCAAAACATGTAAACCCAGTTGAAGTGTTGAAAGTTTTAGGTGAAAAAGGAATTTCATCTGTATTGATTGAAGGTGGAGGAACCATCAACGCTGCTTTTTTAGAAAATAAATTGATTGATAAAGCCATTATTTATATTGCACCGAAATTAATTGGAGGACATCAAGCCCCTACTTTCATGGAAGGTACAGGAATTGACAAAATGGGCGATGCTGTTGAATTATTTGATACTGAGATTATAAAAATCGGGAAAGATTTTAAATTTACCGGTTATCCAGTATATAAAAAATGAAAGAAAAAATTGAGGGATTCCATTATGAAATTTGGTTTTGATATAGACGACACTCTCATTAAGCTGAGAGAACATGCTTTTCATATCTGGAAGAAATTTATTACACGGCTTGTCCACCTTATCCAGGTGCGGTCGAGGCATTGGTGGAACTAAGTAACCAAGGTCATGAAATATATTATATAACTGCTCGACCGAGTGAACATGGCGAACGGACGAAAAAATGGATGATTGAACAAGGGTTTCCCGTACAAGATGATCGCTTCTTTTGCGGCATGAAGGATCAGGAAAAAGTTGAAATCATTCAATCTTTACAACTCGATTATTATTTTGATGACAAGCCGGATGTGTTAAATACACTTTCATCAGCTCATCTCAAACCTTTTGTTATGAATCAATCCTACAACCAGCATCTGACCATTCCAAGAATAGTGGACTGGTCTGAATTGCAAAAAATTATCGAAAAAATTGATCACCATCAACTGTGAATAAAAGTATTATTCATCTCTATTTGTGAAACAGCGTATGTGAGTCTTCAGAAAATGGTACAATACTTAGTATAGGAAATTCTTTAGAATGCTTGAATGTTTTTTATCCGCTATGGCTTGTATATACTGATAAGCAAATATGAAATTTTCGATAATAAATAAATGAAAAAACATCAGCTGCGAATAGCTGGGTTTTTTTATTAAAGGAGATAGATTTACATGACTAACAAAGTACAAAATGATCTACCAGAAAATTACGAAGAACTGAAAAAAGAAGCGAACCGTACATCCAGTTGGAG
>NZ_JBFUJC010000150.1:0-7351 GCF_056401595.1 Paenisporosarcina sp. P4_E4_2
TCTTTGATGATGCCGCGGTGATAGTGGATTTTGCCGCTCTTCCACGAAGTGAGGCGGGTTTCCATTCGGCTGAYGAGTGCGCGTTCGATTTCTTCCTGCATCGTATCGTAATCGAACGCGTCGAGTTCGGGCTTTTTGACCAACTCGTGTTCTTGTTGCCATTCGCGGAGTTGCGCGACGTGCTCTGGCAGCATCATGGCCGTCCATTTGATTTTGCCGCGATCTTTGAGGTCGCCTTGCATTTTTAATCCGCGGTTAATTTTCATCAGATCACGTCCTCTCGTTCTTTTCGAATGACGGGGACGGCTGCTAAGACATTGTCAAAGTAAAAAGTACGCTTTGCTTGCTTCGTAAAACAGTACGCCTGAAACGTGTCATGGTAGGCTTTGATAATTTTCACACGACGTTTGGTGATATTTCCATCCTTCGCTAAATAGACCATTTCCAAAATACCGTGCCGCTTCATGATTTTTACGATGTTGTCTTTCATTCAAGCCGCCTCCTTTTTTCTCATTATATGCGAACATTTGTTCTTTTATCAATGGTAATTAGAGGAGTTTTTACATAAAACGGTCCAATCATTTTAAAAGTATGTTCCAATTCAATAAAAATAACCCTTCAACTTGGAGTCGAAGGGTTATCGTATATCGTTATTCACCTATATAAAACAGCTTGAACATTATTTCACGTTGCGGCACTTGAAGGAGTTCGAATTTCTCCAAGAATGCTTCTTTGTCATAGAACGCTTGATGTATGCCAGGTTCATTCCCTTGAATGTCTGTGATAATCGCTAGTTTCATCTGTATCAATCCTTTGATCATTTTTCCTGTCTTTATTTTACCTCTTTTTCAGCTACATCTTGCTTCCAGGTTTATGAGCACAAGTTAAATCTACTTTTCGTGTAAAATGAAGGCAGTTAGCCGATGATGATATACGTACGGATTTACCATTCAAGGAAAGTGAGTGTGGAATATGCAAAAACGGATTCTTATGATGGGACTTATGAGTTTGATGCTAGCAGCCTGTTCATCAAATGAAAAGACCGAACACAATGAACACAAAGTAGAGAAATCAACTCAGGAGAGTTCTTCCTCTCCATCTGGAGATTTTTATAAGGAAACAACGGACGTTGAAGTATCTCATATTCATGGGCTTGGCTACCCTGGTTCAGGTGATGCCCTAATGCTTGCCAGCCACCACGGTCCTGTTTTGTATGAAGAAGGAAAATGGAAAGAAACAACGGGTGAGAAGCATGATTACATGGGCTTCCAAGCTGTGGCGGACGGCTTTGTTTCCAGTGGTCATCCTGAGCCTGGTTCGAAATATAAAAATCCGCTTGGTCTGCTCAAAAGTACAAATGCAGGCGAGTCGTTTGAGCAATATGCATTCGAAGGTGAAATTGACTTTCACTATTTAGCAGCTGGTTACAATACGGATCGCATCTACGTTTTTAATGAAACGCCAACTGAAAAGTTAGGAAACGGCTTTTATTATTCGGATGATTTAGGTAAGTCGTGGACYACCATGGATATGGGTGGATTTGAAGCTAACATGATGTCCAATATATCTGCACATCCAGATGAACCTGAAACCGTTGCGATTGGTACAGACCGTGGGTTGTACGTATCTAAAGATGCGGGCAAGACATTTTCCCTTGCTACGAAAGACAAGACAATCACTTATGCTTTGTTAAACGAACGACAGGCATATGTTGCGGAAATAGTAGATAGCAAAGTTCAATTGAATCAAATCGACCTTGCGACAAAAGAGGAAAAAGCCATGGCCATTCCAGAACTGAAGAAGGATAATGCGATTATTTACATTGCTGTGCATCCTACTGATGACAATGAAATATCCATCGCAACATTGAAAAATGATGTGTACCAAACAACTGATGGCGGAGCTAATTGGAAACAAATTTTAGCTGCCGGTAGCGTTTCTAAATAAAAGCGATTCACTGTAAAAGCACTTTTCACTAAGCACTAATTGTCTGAAAGGCGTTTAGTCTAGTGTCTGTAGGGAACGATATGGATAACTACTGGATGAAGGTGAGGAGTAAAAAGTGAATAGCTGGACAGTATCTTGTCTTGTCTTCGTGTTGGCATTCGCTTTACTTTTGCATGTATGGAAAAAATCCAATAATTCTCAGAGACGATTGGCTTCATTGCATATATTAACTATATTAACCATATAATATTTATACTATGAAGAATCTTGCTTGAACAACAAACTACGAGGTTCGTAGACTTGGTCCTTTGCCTGGAAACATAGATTTATTTATATTACCCAAGACATTGCCCCATATGCAGACCGTTGTATTACGTATAATACAACATCTCATTATGAAAGGCGGTGTTATCTATGGGATATAACAACTGCGGATCTTCTTTCGCTTTACTTGTGGTACTTTTCATTTTGTTGATTATTGTCGGAGCTGCTTTTCTTTACTAATTAAAATAATCGCAAGGAAAAGAAAACCACTCTCACAAGCACTCCGAGAGCGCTTTGTATGCGCTCTCCCCTATTATTTTTGGACAAGCCCCGTTTCTGAGAATTAAAAGAATAAGTAACACCTTAGCTGTTGTTTTCATTCGAGTGCACGAGGGAACATTATGATTAGAGGTGATTGGATGGGAACATTTAAGAGTAATGGAACGAGTCTAACATATGAAGAATATGGATCCGGTGAGCCTCTATTGTTACTGCATGGGTTAACCGGCAATCGCCATATGTTTGATGCGGAAGTAAAAGTATTCAAGAAGTATTTTCGAACAATCGTACTAGATGCACGTGGGCACGGGGACTCCGAGAAACCATCATCGTATACGTTAGATGATCATATCGGCGATGTACTTCGATTGCTTGAACATTTAGGGATTGAAGAAACTTATTTGCTAGGTGTCTCAATGGGCAGCTATATTGCGCAAGGTGTAGCAATTGCTTCACCGGAACGTGTGAAGAAACTGATTTTAGTGGCAACGAAATCCCAAGGGAAAACATCTTCAATGGAAGCCTTGTTTGCCAAACATGCAAAAGAACTTGAAGGAATGGACTTTTCAGAGAAAGTAGCCAAAGTCTCTCCATATATTTTTCATGACCTCAAAGCTGTCGGCAAGTGGAGTCACTATGCTGCTGAAAAGGGTTCACCATTGACCGCTAACGAGATTGAAGCTGCAAATGAAGCGTTAGAGGGCTTTGATTTCCGTGAGGATTTGTATCGTATAACAGCTGAATCATTGGTCATCAGTGGTGATCATGATGGATTGAATCCGCCTGAAGTAGGACGTGAAACAGCGAAATTGATTCCGAATGCCACGTTTGTGGAGTTCAATCAGTCAGGACATGCGCCTAATGTGGAACAACCCTTGCTGTTCTTGGATTTCGTACTCGAATTTTTAGATCAAAAATAAAACCCAGCTCACACTTTGTGAACTGGGTTAGTCTCTTTAGTTAGAGGGTTTCCGTTTTTTTCGAACAAGTTTGAACAAGTAGTATAACAATATAGCACTCACTAAAATGACCCAAATCATGGCTTCATCAATTTCCTTTGAGACTAGACCAGCGGGAATCAGTGCCAGGATGAAAAAATAAATAAAATTCCCGATGGTCGTGGCAAGAATAAACGGCCAAAACCGAACCGTGCTCAATCCTCCCAATATATTGACCAAACTAGTCGGGACTAAAGGGAAAATCCGCGCTTGGAATACATAAGCAAATCCATTCGCTTCTATTTGTACAAGTAAACCTGGTTTGAATTTTTCAATCAATCTTTCTTGAAACAAGAAGCGGACGGCACAGAAGACGAAGACTGCGGCGATTACACTGGAAATCCAGCTCCATAAAAAACCATCAAAAAATCCAAACAGCGTAATGTTGATGGTAATTACTAATAGTAAAGGAAACACCGTAAACGAATTTTGGAGAATCATGATGACCAGCATAAATATATATGCATAAAGCAGATTATCATCCAAAAAATCTTGAATGCCTTCGACGTCACGATTTACGAGAAGAGTAATGATCTGACGATTTAATAGTAAAAAAATGAGCAGCAACAATAAGCCAGCCCAAACCAACCAGTTTTTATGCGTGAATTTGTTGATCGCTTCTTTCATTCGTCACCCACTTGTATCTTCCTATGGAAATAATTTTATTGTGCAATAAATTAATTTTCTTCTATCATACCATGTTTCTTAAAATTGATAGAAATGGGAACTGTAAACATTTCCAGCTAACGCCGTTTTTTATAACAATGAGGCCTCACCAATACTCTCCAGAAAACCAGAACAAATGCTTCTGTGGTATGATGGGGAAAAATTCTAAAGTAGAGGTGATATCTTGAAAGGCTATCAATTTCTTGTCACGCTAAATTATGTAAAACCGAAAGTATGGCGTCGCATTATCGTACCTGAGACGCTCGATTTTTATGATTTACATTCGATTATCCAAACCTCAGTCGGATGGACAAATAGTCACTTATTTAATTTCTCCATCGACGATTCCAAGAACAATAAAACGATTCAATTAGTCGGCGATGAAGAATCGGTTTCAGAAAACTTCGGCATGGCCCAATACTATATGAAAAACCCGCCAGAAGAAGGATCGTATGAATTCAGAATGTATCAACGGTTTATCCGTACTCAGCTATTACTCGCACGCGATGTGGATTTGACCAAATACGTCCATGACTCCCCCGTATTTCGCTACATGTATGACTTTGGAGACAGCTGGGACCACGAAGTGGTGCTCGAACAAGTAGTGGATGATTACGCGTATAATTATCCGCAACTGCTCGAAGGCAAAGGTACTTGCCCACCTGAAGATGTGGGAGGTCCGCCTGGATATGACGAATTCAAGCGTGTCATGAAAGACAAAGATGACCCTGAACACGCGGGGATGAAAGCATGGGCAGAAGGTCAAGGGTATCAAAAGTTCAACTTAGCCAAAGTAAATGCCGTCTTGAAAGAAGAATGGTGTGGCCAAATAAAATAAAGTGAAGCAAGAAACAATCTTGTGTAATGAACCGTGATTTTTTCCCGAGTCAGTGCCAAAGATGTGCATATGCTAAAGCATCCTTTCTAAAAAGGTGGTGTAAAGCATGGGATACGAATGCTGCAATACTAGCGGTTCTACGTTCACGTTGATTGTTGTTCTCTTCATCTTGTTAATTATTGTCGGTGCGAGTTGTCTATACTAATTTATAGAAATTAACCCTCACATTCGACTATGACGCACGACTCTTTCTTCCCCCATCGTGTGTAATAAGTACAAAAAACCTGACTCCTTACGGGATGTCAGGTTTTATTGTGTGTCTGGAAAGGATGATTTTTTCCGTGTCTAGGCGAATGGACGAAAAGCGGCTACGAATGGTCAAAAACTTGGGCTGACTGGATGAAAATCAATCTTGACTGGTCAAAGACCTTTATCAAGTGGTCAAAAAGTAATCAACCTTTAATTAAGCGACTGTTTCCTTCTCGTAAATCGGTACCCAGCCTTCTGTCGTGACAAAGATGCGTACTGCTACAACTTTACGGTCTTCCATCAGCGTAAAGTAGTGCCGAACATTTTCAGGTACAGAGATTAAGTCTCCCGGTTGCAACTCGACATCAAAGAACTCTCCGTCTTCCGATTGAATGACGAAAATGCCATGACCGCTGACGATGAAACGCACTTCATCGTCTTCATGATGGTGCTCCTGTTGGAAATTTTTCAACAGTTGTTCCAAGTTAGGCGTTGATTCAGAGAGTGAAATCACATCCGCTTGCTGGTAGTTGCGTCGCTCGGAAATGTCAGCAATTTCGATTCCGAATGCGGATAGAATCTGATGTTTTTCTTCATCTGTTAAATTGAATTTTTCACGAAGATTGGTTGGAAGCTTCTCGATGTCCCATTTTTCATAAATAACTTCATTGCTGTTCAAAAAGGCGATGACTGCTTGCTCTTCTTCAATGCGTTCGTTGTTTGCGTGTTTGCGAATGTATGCCATTTTTAATAACTCCCCACTACATGTTTTATAGTTGCTATTTTCACTTGGTACGAGAATAAAAATTCCCATGCTTCCAAATATTTTTTCGCTTCAAAAGCGTCTTTGCCCCACAYCGTGATGCCGTGATTTTTAATCAGGATTGCTCCCGTGTCCCCTGTTACATAACGATCAAATTGTTCAGCAAGTGTCGGGATATGCGCGACATTTGGAATGATCGGAATGCTGACTTTGGCATCTTGTTCCCAGGAACCGAGTGCTTTAATAATTTCATTTCCGGTGAAATCGATATGTGTATCATGTTTATACAGTTCTGTGATGACATTGTTGTCAATCGTGTGCACATGAAGGACACAACCGGCATTTGTTTTGTTATAAATCTTAGCGTGGAGCAAAGTTTCAGCCGATGGCTTTGACATCGTTTCCTCCAACTTTTCACCAGCTGCATCAACCAGTAAAAAGTCATGATCCGTGAATTTCCTTTTGTCCTTACCGGATGCTGTAACGAGGAATGTAACCGGTTCATTCGTTACCTTAATCGATAAATTACCACTCGTTCCGTAGAACCAATCGCGGTCTGCGAGTTCTTTTTTTATGGCCGCAAGCTCGTTCCAACGGGAAAAGTAATTGCTCATGTGCGTACCTCCAATTGCTTTAAAATGTGAATCACGTCTGTAAATGTTTCAAATGGCTCAAAAGGAATATCGAGTTCTTCGCATTTTTCGATGAGGAAGTCCCGCGCTATGACTTTGTCTGCCAGTTTGGCCGCTTGCAAATCGGTAATGGAATCACCGATGACGATTTTGTAAGTGTTGTCGTCACTCAGTTTGCGGATAATGGATGGTTTACAACAACCACAGCCATTCGAGCAATGTTCATCGCATGTATGAGGCCAGTTGATTGTGATGGTTTCTCCAGAAAAATCTGCCACATTGCAGTAAATACGGTCGTCTTCTATATGTTCCTTCACGAGTGGCTTAACAAAGAAATCAATGCCTCCAGATACAATAAAGAGTGGAATCTTCTGTGCTTTCGTATAGGCCACAAAATCCTCAAATCCTTCTCGAATTTGTGCCTGTTCCAATACAAATTGGGTAATTTCATCTTTTTGGTCGGTTGATAGCAAGTTGAAAAGTTGTGTCACGCCTTGTTGAATGGTTATTTGTTGGCCGAGAATCTGATCTTTAATCGGCTCCCACTCGGGGGGTGCGAATTTTTTCATGATGGCCATAATGTTATCTTTCGTGGTAATCGTGCCATCAAAATCACAAAATATAACGGGTTGTGTCATCGTACTTTGTCACCCCACAATTCCAGTGCTTGTTGCAGTTCTGCATTTGTTTGCGCAGCCTCTGATAAGGTCTTCCT
>NZ_JBFUJC010000151.1:0-7346 GCF_056401595.1 Paenisporosarcina sp. P4_E4_2
TTTTTATGGAGCAAGTTACGGCATTCCTGAAACTGAGAGAGCACAGCTTATTCCTCAGTTATTGGAACTTGTGAATTTGTCACATAAACGATATGAATACGTTGATTTGCTTTCACGGGGAATGAAGCAACGTTTATGTCTGGCACGGGCATTGATTCATGATCCGAAAGTATTGATTTTGGATGAACCTGCCTCTGGATTGGATCCAAGGGCGCGTGTTGAAATGCGCGATATTTTAAGGCAACTGAAAGGAATGGGGAAGACTATCCTTATTTCTTCACATATCTTGCCTGAGCTTGCTGAAATGTGTGATGAAATCGGCGTGATTGATGGAGGCAAACTGATTGCTCATGGCTCCGTCTCCGATATTCAGGCTCAATTAAAAGGAGAACGTCTCATTACGGTAAAACTTAAAGGGTTACCTGATCGTGCAGCAAAGTTCTTTGAAGAAGATCCATTTGTTACAGGAATTGAACAACTGCCTGAGGAACACACAATTACGTTTAAATATCGCGGGTCAGAAGATGATCAGATGCGCTTACTGAAGCATGCAATAGAAGAGAATTTGTCTATTTTGTCATTTGCTGAGCAAGAAACAGATTTAGAGGATGTCTTTATGGAAATAACGAAAGGAGTGGAGACAGTATGAGACTCAATGTGAATAATCCGGTTCTCGTTAAAGAAGTGAAGCTCCGCTTCCGATCGCTGAAAAGTTTCACCGGTATTTTGTTTTATTTGATTGCCATGAGTATTTTTGTAWTTGGTTTCATCTTTTTGACGACAGCTTTTACTGGTACCGGCTTTTTCAGACCAGAAGAGAGTTTCTTCCTGTTTGGCTTACTAACGTTCATCCAGTTAGGGTTAATCTTGTTTATTACACCTGGCTTAACGGCAGGAACCATCAGTACGGAACGTGRAAAACAAACGCTTAATATTTTGTTGACCACATCACAAAGTTCCCTACAAATCATTCTAGGTAAATTATCTTCATCCATCGCATTTTTGGTGTTGATGCTTATTGCAGGACTGCCAATTTATAGTTTGGTGTTCTTATTCGGTGGCATATCACCGGGGCAATTAGGTTTGATTTTCCTTTTCTTCTTTTTAACCATGATAACTGTAGGGAGCATTGGTGTTATGTTTTCAACCATCACCAAAAAGACAATTGTCTCCATGATTGCAACATATGGGACGATGATTTTCCTGGCAGGAGTTACAGCCTTTTTCTTCATGATTACTATACAAGTAAACATGTTGGGTTCGGGAGCTACTCCAAGTCCATCACCTTTTGCTCACTTCTGGGCGAGCATCAATCCAGGAATATTAATTTTCTCTTTGTTAAATCCCATGACGGAAGACTTTGTCAATGAAGCGACGAAAGTTGATTTCCCGGTTTGGGCAGGATACACCATTTTTTATGTCTTGTTAGCTGCACTTGCGATTACCGTCTCAATCAAGAAATTACGTGTCAATATGAAGAAACAAAAATGAGGAGATGCACACCATGAATAACCGGGATCAACTATTAGCCTTTGTAAAAAAAGTTCATAGAAGATTGATTAGCGAACATTTATTTCGAGTTACACAAACTGCATTATGTTTTGGTCTCTTTGTTGTCGCGGTTGTGTTTCTAGCTTCTCGGTTATTTGTATTTCCTTATTACGTATCGTGGGCTATGGCGGCTGGAGGTATTTGCTTTGCTATTGCGTTGGCTTGGGGCGTTTATAGAAAGCCAACTTATTCGTCCTCACTCCTTCAGTTTGATCAATATTTTTCGGAGAATTTACTGATAACCGCATTACATTCCAATGAGAATGAATCCGGGTTACTGCAATCTCTTCGTGAAAAAACAGCAAATATGACAAAAACAGCTTTTGATTTATTCAAGCTGAGAAAAAAGGATTTATGGCGTATGAAGCCATTGATTGGCATTGGGATTGCGTCAATGGTATTGCTCTTCCTCATTGCCTTTCCATCTGCAACACAGCTTCAAGCGAAAGACGTTGAGCTTGAAAAAGAGTTAGTGAAACAAATCAAGAAAGAAGTAGCTAAAACAATAAAGAAAAAAACACCTGAATCTCTTAAAAAAGAACTTCAGAAATTAGAAAATGATTTAAAGAAAACAGAAACATCGGAAGAAGCGTTGCGTGAGTTAATTAAAAAACAAAAAGAACTTCAGTTACGTGAGCAACAACTTACTGACAAACAACAGGCTGCCAAATTTAGTGAGGATCCGAAAGATGGACTGACGTCTGCCGAAAAAGAGGAATTGGCTGCACTGAAAAAAGCCACAAAAAATCTTGCTGAACAGGCAGGTAAGACACAAACAGCTTTAAGTAAATTAGGGAAACCGAGTGGAACTCCTGTTCAAACTGCTTCAGGGCAAACAAATCCATCAAATTCCAATTCAAGTAACGGCCAGACAGGTACCCAAGGAACAGGACAGGGTCAAACTTCATCGGGTACTCAAGGCTCACCTGGTCAAAGTTCAAATCAAGGTCAGGGACAAGGACAAGGCCAAGGCCAAGGACAAGGACAAGGACAAGGACAAGGCCAAGGCCAAGGACAAGGCCAAGGCCAAGGACAAGGCCAAGGCCAAGGACAAGGTCAGGGGCAAGGACAAGGACAAGGTCAAGGGACTGGGCAAGGTTCGGGTCAAGGTGGTTTGAAAGGTGGATCCGGATCGGGAAGTCGAAATTTATTGTCGGTTCCGTCAAGAATAGGTGGTTCGAGCCAGTCAACTGTCGATAGTGGGAAAATTGGAGAAGGTTCTTCAGCAGAAGAACAAGATAGTGCTGTTCCAGTAAAGAAAGGAACAGTCAAACCTTATGATGCGGTAGTTGGTTCATACAGAAATTCGTACTTAAAGAGTTCCGAAAGGCTTCAATTACCACCAGATTTACAACGAATTGTACAGGATTACTTTTCATCACTAGAAACAAGCGAATAATGGAGGTTTCCCATGTCATTTACACCTACAAACTATGAAGAAATGAGTCAGCGTTTAAACGAAGTAAAACAGGAAATCGGTCAATATATCGTTGGCCAGCAAGAGGCTGTCGATTTTACTCTTTACTCGGTCTTGGCAGATGGGCATGCCCTCCTGGAGGGTTTGCCAGGTCTCGGAAAAACGATGTTGATAAGAACCATTTCTGAAGTATTGGATTTATCATTCTCAAGAATCCAGTTTACTCCTGATTTGATGCCTTCAGATATTACCGGAACGAGCATAATCGAACGATCGGAAGATGGCAAGCAAACATTTTCATTTAAACAAGGACCTATTTTTAGCCAACTCGTTTTAGCAGATGAAATAAACCGCGCTACACCGAAAACACAGAGTGCTTTGCTTGAAGCGATGGGTGAAAAAACAGTCACAGTACTTGGCGATACGAAACAAATGGCTAAACCGTTTTTTGTCCTGGCCACACAAAATCCAATTGAAATGGAAGGGACCTATCCACTGCCAGAAGCTCAAATGGACCGATTTTTATGCAAAATAGTAATTCCGTATCCTTCAAAAGAAGAATTAAAAGAGATTGTTATAAGAACAACAGGTGCGAAGAATATACAACTTCAAAAAGTGATGAATGCCGAAGAATTAATGATTGCTCAACATATGGTCAGAGAAGTGTTGATCGCTGACGATATGCTTGCATACGCAATTGATTTGACTTCTGCAACACACCCAAATGAAGAGGCAACAGATGAGGTTAAACAATATGTTCAATATGGAAGTGGACCACGTGGCCTTCAAAGTTTGATTCGATTGGCTAAAGCCCGGGCGCTCGTTGCTGGACGCTACCACGTGTCGATTGCTGATATTAAATCAGTTGCAATACCCGTCCTTCGACATCGCATGCTTTTAAATTACGAAGGAGAAGCGGAAGGGAAAACAGCCGATTCCATTCTCAGTGATTTACTTCAATCCATCAAACAAGGACAAACTTCATGAAAAAAGATTCCATTTTACCAGAGGACTGGTCCTCTAAAATTGGACGCTTACAAATTTCAACGAAGTCTAAATTGCGTGGTCAGCATAAAGGGTCTCATCGCTCGATGCGTTTTGGTTCTTCACTCGACTTTTCAGACTTCAGGGAATATCACCCGGGTGACGATGTAAGGCAAATTGATTGGAATGTCTTTGCAAGGACAGACAAATATTTCATCAAACGGTTTTTGGATGAGCAAGAAATGCGTGTGCATATTTTGTTGGATAGTACAAAGTCGATGCAAGAAGAAAAAAAGTGGCTTCTGGCTAAACAACTGACCATTTCACTTGGACAACTTGTATTGGGGAGAGACGATCGGTTATCGTTTGCGACGCCTACTGAAGAGAAGCTAGCCCCTTTCAGACGAAAGGGTGCAGTGTACAGAAAGGCTTTTACATCATACATAACCAATCTTTCCGAACCTGCAATGAACACCTCTTTCACTCATCAGTCCGCGCAATACAGTGCTAAAGATTGCACGGTATTATTTATCATCACGGATGGACTCGAACCAATTGCTGACTGGGAAAGATGCTTACGTTCGATGCCAAGATTTTCTCAGGATATACGGTTGATTCTCGTACAATCGAGTGATGAAGTATCGCCACAATTCTCAGGGGACTTACAATTGGTCGATCGCGAATCAGAGGAACGATTGAATGTGTCCGTTTCTTCGAGAATAGTGGAAGATTATGAAAAGAAAAGACATCAGCATTTTCAGGAACTTGATATTCTGTGTCGCCGATTTGGTATTCACACTTTAAAAGTGGAGACAAAGGACGATATCAGTCATATTCTTTTCCATCAAATGATTCGGTCAAACTGGATAAATTGAGGTGAGCCGTCTATGGGCTTTGGACAACTAGTATTTTTATGGACGGCGATCATCCCGATCACTGTACTTCTCTATTATTTCTTCCGAAAAAAATATATAGAAAAAAAGATTTCTTCCACAATGTTCTGGGAAACCGTCATGAAAGAATCAAAAGTTTCTCCGTATCTTCAATATTTGCAACGTAATGCCTTATTTTACTTGCAAATGCTCGCCCTGTTATTACTTATGTTCGCATTACTTCAGCCATATCTCAAATCACAGGCGATTGCGGGGGAACACATTATTTGGGTGGTGGATACTTCCGCCACCATGCTTGCAACAGCAAATGGGGAGACGGTCTTTGAACAACATAAAAAAGAAATGAATGCGCTATCTGAACAATTGGCAGGTAAACCTTTAACGTTGATCACGACGGGTGAAGAGCCGACTATTTTATTGCGTGACGAAACGAATGAAAATGTGATCAAATCGACGATTGATCAATTGGAAGTGCAATATGAACAAGAGAACTTACCTAAAATGCTGGATTTCACAAAATCACTTCTGAATGGAAAAGAAACAGCAATATACTTGTTCACGGATCACGTTGAAAGAAACGAACTCCCCTTGGAGAACGAAACCCTTACGTGGTTTGTAAAAGGAGCACCAGAGAATTTGGAGAACGTCTCCATCTTACGTTTTGGTGCAACCGCTTCCGATAAAGGTGTTGCAGCTTTAATCCAGCTAGAAAATGAGACTGAAGATGATAAGAAGGGAACATTGGAAATCAGCTCACTGGAAAATAGAGAGGTTTTACTCAAAAAGGCAGTTGTAATTCCGGCAAAAGACACACTGTCTCTATCATTCAAAGAATTACCTGATGCAGAAGGGTTTACAGCTAATCTGCGAGTAGACGATGATTACACAATAGATAACGAATCATCCGTTTTATTGCAGGAACAATCGGCTCAAACTTACGTGGATGGGAATCTCCATGAACTCGTTTCAGCAGCCTTTCAAGCCATGGATATTCCGGTAAGTTCTGTTCCCACTGAACAATTAAGTGACTTGCCTGGGGAAGCAGTTGTGGTGACCAATCAAACGTCCCAACTCTCTATTTCTGAATCACCTGTCCTGTTAATAGGACGGAATGATGAAAATGCCAAAGAAGTAAATGGCACGATTGCGACGGAGCGAGATGATGTGTTTGCCTATGCGGATATGTCGGATATATTCGTCAGCAGCTTGTATCCTCCGTTTCCTGAATATGAGACAATCGCCCGAGTAGAAGAGCAGCCGTTCATCCAACGATCGGACAGGGGAGATTTAATCATATTAGCAGACATACAGATGACTGATTGGCCACTACATCCATCATTCCCATTGTTCTTATGGAGTGCACGGGAACAAATGGCAACGAACGATAATGAAATCGGAACTTTTTCACCAAATGAACGAAAATCACTGTCGTTGGTGTCGGATGAAGAGAAGAATGAATGGGAAGTTTTTTCAAAATCCAATGAGTATATCAAAACAATACAAAATGGCGGGCAATTTTCTGCGCCAAGTCGACCAGGACTTTATGTTTTGACATCAGGAAATATTGAAAAGCACTTTGCCGTCGCACTTGAACAACAAGAGAAACACCTTGAAAAAGGAACTTCTTTTGCAATCGGCTCGGCTTCACAAGAAGGCATACAGGAGACTGTCAAGACTTCATTAGTTCCGTGGTTCCTACTTCTCATTGTATTATTGCTAATGATTGAATGGGAGGTGCAACGACGTCGTGGGATTACGAATTGAATCGCCTGCCTGGCTTTTGTTATTCCTATTGCCAGCTGTCTATTTTGCGTTTGCATGGTGGAAAACTAAAAACCGAATGACTCGGGAGCATAAGTTTATTTTTGTCATCCGAGTAGTAGCAGTAAGTTTGCTGATTTTTGCATTGGCAATGCCTTCTTTACTATTACCGATTAAAGAAGAGCAACTACTGTTTGTAGTGGACCGGTCGGCCTCGACCAAAGGGACTGATAAGCAGTACACAGAGTTTCTCGTAAAAGCTCTTGCTGAAAAGAAAGATCATCAAGTGGTCGGTCTCTATTCGTTTGACGGTAAATTTCAAACCCAGGTACCTTTATCTCTATTAACAGAAGATGTACCAGAATTTATCGGTTCTGAAAATGATAGCAAAACCAATATTTCTGAAAGTATACAACTTGCAACCAATCTTGCGGATCAACAAAAAGCGACGCGCATCGTTTTGTTATCCGATGGACTGGAAAATGAAGGATCTGTATCCGATCAACTATCGAGGATGACAGGCGGTAATGTGGAAATAGATACGTATATATTAAATCGTCCTGAATCGGAAGATGTTGCCATCACTAGTTTTGAAACACCTCCTGTAGCGTTTGAAGGAGAACAGCAACAACTGCTTGTTCAAGTGGAATCAACGAAAGCCGTAAAAGGTGAACTGATTCTTTCTCAAAATGACCAGTTTCTATCAAAACAATCTGTCCAGATCGAGCCTGGTTCTAATA
>NZ_JBFUJC010000152.1:0-7340 GCF_056401595.1 Paenisporosarcina sp. P4_E4_2
ATGGTGCTTGTGGACGTTTTAATTTGAACACGACTGTGTAATCTCCATCTGCAGTAACAGAATCGATAACATGTCCTTCATCACCTTTGTAACCACCGAACATTGATGAATAGTAATAGAAGTCTTCACCAGAACCATTTGCCCAACGCTCAAAGTTAGCTACAACAGCTTCTGCATTGAAGTCAGTACCATCATGGAACTTAACGCCTTCTTCCAATTGGAATGTATAAGTTAAGCCATCCTCTGAAGGCTTCCATTCTTTTGCAAGGCCTGGGTTGATTTCTGTATCTTGTTTACCGAAGTTCACAAGTGTTTCAAAAACGTTTTGCGTTACTTTAAATGATTCTCCATCAGTTACAGTTGCCGGATCTAGAGATACAGAATCTCCACCACGACCAAATACTAAAATTTTCGGTTCTTTTTCGTCGTCTCCGCTGTTTCCGTCTGATGAATCAGATTGACAGCCCGCTAAAATCGTTGAGAGGACTAGCATTGTTAATAAAGCAAGTGACCACAGTTTCTTCTTACTCAAATTGACCCCTCCATATTGTTTGTTTATTTATCATTGTTGCGCATGTTCACCGTATAGGTGGCAGGCAACAGAATGACCTGGTTCAACTTCTTCTAACTTCGGTACGATTTTTGTACACACATCCATTTTAAAAGGACAGCGCGTGTGGAAAGTACATCCCGACGGAGGATTTGACGGACTAGGAATATCTCCTTTTATAAGCATTTGTTCCCGCACAAAATTCGGATCCGGAACCGGTACAGCAGACAACAAAGCCTGTGTATAAGGGTGAAGTGGCTTGTCATAAAGCAACTCACTTTTAGCAAGCTCGACCATTTTGCCTAGATACATAACCCCTACTCGATCACTTATATGACGAACAACCCCTAGATCATGCGCGATAAATATATAAGTCAGGTTTAATTCTTTTTGTAAATCCTGCATCAAGTTCAACACTTGTGCTTGAATGGACACGTCAAGAGCTGAAACGGGCTCATCTGCAATAATCAGTTTAGGGTTCGTCATGAGCGCACGAGCAATGCCGATACGCTGACGTTGTCCACCACTGAATTGATGAGGATAGCGTTTTGCATGGTAACTGCTTAACCCAACAATCTCCAGAAAATCATGGACTTTCTTTTTGCGAGTTTTGGCGTCACCGATTCCGTGCACAATCAGAGGCTCCTCCAAAATCTTCTCAATGGTATGTCTAGGATTTAAGGAAGCATATGGATCCTGGAAAACCATTTGAATTTCCCGGCGTGCCTTTCGCATATCATCATCGGATATATTCGTCAGTTCTTTACCATCGAAAACTACTTTTCCCTCTGACGGTTCTAGTAATCTCATAAGCATGCGACCGGTAGTAGATTTCCCACAGCCAGACTCGCCCACAATTCCAAGAGTTTCGCCTTTATTTACGTAAAACGATACATCATCAACCGCTTTTACATGCCCAGACACACGACTGAGTAATCCTTTACGTATGGGAAAATACTTTTTAAGTCCTTCAACTTTCAACAAGGGTTCTGTCATGAGTGGATACCTCCTGATCTTCGTACAAGAAGCATCTTGTCTTATGTACCGATGCAGTTTGATACAATTCTGGATTGTGTGTCAGGCACTTTTCAAATGCAAACTCGCATCGTGCAGCAAAGCGACATCCAGTATTTATGGTACCGGGTTTTGGTACATTACCGGGTATCGAATATAAACGTTGTTTTTTATAACGCATGTCCGGAACGGATTGCAACAATCCTTTTGTATATGGATGTTGAGGGTCTTTAAAAATCGTTWGAACCGGACCTTCTTCAACAATTTGGCCCGCATACATGACCACAACTCTTTCACAAGTCTCTGCCACAACCCCAAGATCATGTGTGATTAACAAAACAGCTGTATTCAATCGTTCATTCAAGTCTTTCATCAATGCCAGGATCTGCGCTTGAATAGTTACATCGAGTGCAGTTGTCGGTTCATCTGCAATTAACACTTTCGGATCGCATACAAGAGCCATTGCTATCATGACCCGCTGTCTCATCCCACCTGATAGTTGATGCGGATATTCTTTCATCAATTCATTAGCACGCGGAAGACCTACAAGGGTAAGCATTTCAATTGCACGTGTATTTGCTTGTTTTTTTGACCAGCCTTTTTTATGGATAAGAATGGCTTCCATCAATTGATTCCCTATTGTGAACAATGGATTCAAAGATGTCATAGGCTCTTGGAAAATCATTGCCACGTCGTTGCCGCGGACTTTACGCATTTCTTTATCGCTTAATTTAGTTAAGTCCTTATCGCCAAAAAGAATTTCACCACCAGTAATTTTACCTGGAGGACTTGGTACTAACCCCATAATGGATAAAGAAGTAACACTTTTCCCACAACCAGATTCCCCTACGATACCGAGTACTTCTCCTTCATGTACGGAAAAATCAATATTGTCTACTGCGGGAATTACTCCGTCATCTGTGAAAAAGGATGTTTGAAGACTTCTTACTTGAAGAATCGCTTTTCGTTCACTCATGATGATGGCCCTCCTTTTCCTAGCATACGAAATAAATAGTTTTATTAGTATCATTATTTCAGAAAATTCGATATGTTCTTTATTATACAAATAATAATTATAATTGCAATATTTATTATATAAGTCATACTTCTATTGTTTAACAAAAAAAGGTTCCCCTTTTCAGGAGAACCTTTTTAGTCTATATCCAGTTGTTGAACTTGAAATAAGTTGTAATATATTCCCTTCGAATTCATTAATTCATCATGCGTTCCTTGTTCCTTTAGTTCGCCATGATCAATAACAAAGATTTGATCCGCATGAGTAATCGTCGAAAGGCGATGGGCGACAATAATCGTGGTCCGGTCATGTGCCAAGCGCTCCAAAGAGTCCTGTATCAAGGACTCGCTTTCCAAGTCCAACGCAGAAGTTGCTTCGTCCAAAACTAAAATCRGAGGATTTTTCAGGAATACGCGCGCAATGGCAACACGTTGTTTTTGTCCTCCTGACAATTTGACTCCACGTTCCCCGACTTTCGTCTCGTAACCTTCGGGTAGCGAAACGATAAAGTCATGAGCGTTCGCAGCTTTTGCCGCTTCAATTACTTCGTTTTCCGTAGCACCTGGACGTCCCATAAGTATATTTGCTTTCACAGAGTCGCTGAACAGTATGTTATCTTGCAATACTATTCCAATCTGTTCGCGTAATGAATGAATTTTTACATCTTTAATATCCTGGTCATCTATTTTGACCGAACCGCTTGTTGCATCATAAAATCGGGGAATCATACTGATGATGGTCGACTTCCCACCTCCGCTCATTCCTACAAAAGCAGCTGTTTGACCTGGCTCTACCGTGAAATTCATATTATTTAACACGAGATTATTTTCTTCCTCGTATTTGAAAGAAACGTGATCAAACTGCAGTTTCCCTTTTATAGTCGGCATATCCTGTGCATTTGGACCATCTTCAATATCATATTTTTCATCCATTAGTTCGAATACCCGGTCCATTGAAGCGAACGCTTGCGTCAATGTAGTTGATGAATTTACCAATCGTCTTAAAGGATTATAAAGGCGTTCGATATACGCGATAAACGCAACCATTGTCCCGACAGATAAATTTCCATTGATAACTTGATATCCAGCGTAGGCAATAACCAAAAGTGGCGCAACATCCGTAATGGTGTTGACTACAGCAAAAGCTTTCGCATTCCATTTTGTATGATCAACAGCCTTGTCAAGAAACTCGCCATTTGCTTTATCAAAAATTTGCTGTTCATGTTTTTCCAAAGTAAAACTTTTAATGATGCTCATACCTTGGACACGTTCATGCAAATAACTTTGGACACTCGCCAGTGCTTGAGACCGTTTTCGAGTCAGGTCACGCAATCGTCCGAAGAAGTATTTCACACTGAACGCATAGAATGGGAAAGCCAGTAATGTARCGAGAGTTAATGGAACATCCATTGTCAGCATGATCGCAACAGCAATCAAAATCGTGGCTAAATCCAGCCATAAATTCATTAAGCCAATCATGACAAAGTTTTTGGTTTGTTCAACGTCGTTGATTACACGGGAGATGACTTCTCCAACCCGTGTGTTTGAATAAAACCGCAAACTCAGGCGTTGCAAGTGTGCGTATAATTCTTGTCTTATATCATACAAAATTTTATTACTGACAAGTTGTGCATAGTATTGTCGGTAATACTCAATCGGTGGTCTTACAATGAAAAATACGAGTGCAGTTCCGCCCAGCCAATAAAATAACTGCCGCGTCTTTTCCGCATCTGTCAATGTATCTACACTGATGATATCGTCAATTACAATTTTAATTAATAATGGAATAAATAACGGGATGGCAAATTTGACAATCCCAATGGCAACCGTGAGGACAATTTGCCAAGTATATGGTTTAACAAACTTCATATATCTTTTTGTACTGCTCATCCGTTCACTTTCCTTTCCAAATGAAAAACCTGTTGGGATTCAACAGGCATCATTTACTCACGTATTCGAAGTTGCTTGTGAAATAGGTAACGGTTTGTCCATACCTCGATAAAATCTGGTGCAAATGGTCCTTTTCGTTGTTTAATCCAACTAATTAGTTTTTCCACATTACGATGTAAGATCGTATCAATAACCTCAGGATAATTCATTTGCTTTTTATGATCTTCAAATTCATCTTCGTCCAAAATTGTAAATGTCATATCTGGGAAGACTTTAACATCTAAGTCGTAATCAATGTATTTTAAAGATTGGTTATCGTAGATAAATGGTGAACTAATATTGCAGTAATAGTACACACCATCTTCGCGCAACATACAAATGATATTAAACCAGTGTTCAGCATGGAAATAACAAATCGATGGTTCCCGTGTTAACCAAGTGCGACCGTCTGACTCGGTAACGAGCGTGCGTTCGTTCGCGCCAATGACAATATTTCTTGTCCCTTTCAGAACCATTGTTTCCTGCCAGACGCGGTGGATTTTGCCGTTATGCTTGTAGCTGTGGATCTGAATCGTTTCTCCTTCTGCTGGTATTGACATGGATAAGCCCACCTTTTCGTCAAAGCACAATATATATAAATCTTGCAGTGTACTCATTATACCAACCAATTTACAAAAACTGTAGCAAAAAAATCAGCGAAGGCATAAGCCCTCGCTGATTAGTGGTGAATAATCATTATTTAGTTGAATTATTGTTGCGGTTTACTTGTGGACCAGAAGCATTGTTTTTCTTCTGAGCAGATTGTTGATTGCGTTGGATTACTTCGTTAACATCAGTTTCAGAACCGAACTCTGTAGTGAAGTTAGCTGGAGTACCCATCGTTGATTGTTGATTTTGTCTACGTACTTCTGCAGCGTTGGTTGGTTGGTTGTTGTTTTTGTTTGGCATGAATTTTCACCTCCATACTCATTAATGTGTGCAGGTTGAGAAAACTTATGCTTACAAATTTTTTTTTTACATTACGATGGAGCGTCCGCCATCCACAATGATGGTTTGACCGCGAATCATATCCGAGCCATCTGAAATCAAGAACATGGCTGTTTTGACCATATCTTCGATTTCAACCATACGTCCAGCAGGTGTATTTTTTCTTGCGTCATCCAATAGTTCTTCGCGATTCGGGAAGTGCTTTAATGCATCTGTATCAAGCGCTCCACCGGAAACAGTATTTACTGCAATCCCTTTTGCCRCAAGTTCGACAGCTAAGTAACGCGTAATGGATTCAATCGCTGCTTTTGATACGCCTACAGTTGTGTAATTTTCTAAATAACGAATCGAGCCTAGTGAGCTGATTCCAACGATTTTTCCGCCTCGGTCCATTAATTTTGCCGCTTCCTGTGCCCCAAATAGCATGGCTTTCGCATTAATATTCATGGTCCAGTCCCAGTGGGATTCTTCCAATTCCATTACTGGTCGCAGAACTCCAGAAGCTGCATTGCTTACGAATACATCCAGACGGCCAAACTCTTCACGAATTGTTTCAAACATCGCTTTTAATTTTTCTACATCTCCTACGTTTGCGCGTACAAGAAGGGCTTTTTGACCAAGCGCTTCAATTTCTTTCACTGTTTCGAGAGCAGCTGTTTTGCTGCGCGCATAGTTTACAACGATATCATATCCATTTTTTGCAAGTTCAATCGCAATTGCCTTTCCGAGTCCTCTGCTGCTTCCGGTAACTAACGCCACTTTGTTTGTTGTCATTATAGTTTTCCCCTCTCCATATAAGCCTGCCAAATTTTCAACATTGGGACAGGCATCGGTACTTCTTTAATTTCTTCTAATGATAACCACTTACAACTTTCAGTCAGACTTACTTCGACTCCATGTCCAACGAAACTATTCATCTCCCATGTTAAATGAGAAAAGACATGTTTAAAAGAACCTAAATCCAATTCTTTTGTAAAATGTATGTCATAACGATCTTGGAACAGTGGAATCGTCCCTTCATCTTTGTTTGCACGCTCAATCATGGGGAACTGCCACATGTTCGCCAACAAACCTGTTTCAAGTCTTTTTTCCATGAGAAATTGTTTTTGTTCATTTTGGGCAATATAAACATCATAATGTTGTGCTTTCGTTTTTTTGTTTTTCGTTTTTATTGGCAAGTCATTTTGTTCACCTGCATAAAAAGCAGCACAATTTTCTCTAACTGGACACAATAAACATTTTGGCGATGTTGGCGTACAAATCACTGCGCCCAGTTCCATCAATCCCTGATTGAAGGATGACGGATCTTGCGGGTCGATGATTTCAGAAACGGCTTGTTCAAAAATTTTTCTCGTTTTCGGCTTTGCGATATCTTCTTTTATTAGAAGAACCCGTGATAATACTCGCATGACGTTCCCGTCAACCGCATGTTCAGGTCGTCCATAAGCAATGCTCAATATGGCACCAGCCGTGTAAGGGCCTACACCTTTTAGTGTCGAAATTTCATTTCTTGTTGAAGGTACTACACTATTATAAGTTTCAACTACTTCCTTTACTCCTGCTTGTAAGTTCCGTACACGGGAGTAGTAGCCTAAACCTTCCCATTGTTTCAGAATTTTTTCTTCTTCAGCATTCGCCAATTCTTCCATTGTAGGAAAAGCTTCTATAAAACGATTGTAATAAGGTATGACTGTATCCACTCTTGTTTGTTGGAGCATGATTTCCGAAACCCATATTTTGTAAGGATCTGATGTCTCTCTCCAAGGTAGATTTCTTTTTTCTTCTAAATACCATTCAATTAACGATTTACGAAATTCAATTTTGTTGAATTCATTCATACTTTACACCTACATTCTATTGATTACATGTTCTACATTACGGGTAT
>NZ_JBFUJC010000153.1:0-8716 GCF_056401595.1 Paenisporosarcina sp. P4_E4_2
ATTCTTCATATGGTGGCGTTTATCGATAATCGAAAACATTTCCCACGCCAGATGATTTAGTGGAACGTTCCCATTTTACATCGGAACAAGTAAGTCGACATATGCAAAGATTGTTCCAAAAAGGGTATTTATCGATACAACAAAGATATGATGATAAAGGAGTATTGATTGAAGCCTTTTCGTTTCACTCATTATGGAATCGGTTGATTGACACAGTTCTGGAAGAAAAAACTTCACAGAAAGTAATGACTCAAAAAGAACAAGAAGGCGAGATTTTCCGATTGTTCGAACAAGAATTCGGGCGTTTCCTTTCCCCTATGGAAAGTGAAACTATTGCAATGTGGATGGATCAAGATCAGCAATCACCCGAGTTGATTCGAGCAGCATTGAAAGAAGCTGTACTTGCACAAAAAATGAGCTTACGCTACATCGATCGCATTTTGTTTGAGTGGAAAAAGAAAAATGTCAAAACTATGCAGGATGTTGAAAAACAAGCAAGTCAATTCCGCACAGTTCCGGAAAGAACATCGCCACCAACGCAACCGCAAAAATCAAATAAAGTACCATTCTATAATTGGTTAGAAGAGCGAGAGTAGGGAAGTGAAAATATGCTGACAAAAGGTCAATGGGAGTATTGTTTATCAGAAATGGATAGAATGTTCCCTGATGCTCATTGTGAGCTCGTTCACGCCAATCCATTTGAGCTGACAATCGCCACATTGCTTTCTGCACAATGTACGGATGTACTCGTAAATAAAGTGACCCCGGCTTTATTCGCAAAGTATCAAACCCCGGAAGATTATTTAAGTGTGCCACTGGAAGAACTACAGGATGATATACGTTCAATTGGATTGTTTCGTAACAAAGCAAAAAACATACAAGCTTTGAGTCGAATGCTGCTTGAACAATTTGATGGTGAAGTTCCTGCCAATCGTGATTTGTTAACCACACTTCCTGGAGTGGGTCGTAAAACAGCAAATGTTGTCGTTTCAGTTGCGTTTGATATCCCTGCATTGGCAGTGGATACACATGTGGAGCGAGTGACAAAACGTCTGGGTCTCTGTCGCTGGAAAGATTCGGTTCTGCAAGTTGAAGAAACAATCATGAAAAAGACGCCTATGGACAAGTGGTCAAGAACACATCACCAACTCATTTTCTTCGGTCGTTATCATTGCAAAGCACAAAATCCCCAATGTCCAGTTTGTCCACTGTTGTCCTTGTGTCGGGAAGGGAAAAAACGGCTAAACAAAGGATTGGTAGAAATTTGATTCGATTTGATGCCAAACATGCACAAAAAGAACATCTTAGCGGCATTCTAAGTCAATGGTCGACTTTAAAAGAAATGATACAAGATGCTTTTAAACTGAAAAATAAGGGTGTTCATGAGCAGATGCTTTTAGGCATTAAGCTATATGAAGATTTATTGGTTCAAGTATCAGAATCAACAAGTTTTAAGCCTGATGAGATTCAAGACTACGAAATCCTTCCTCTAAACGGGAAAGAACGATATATATTTATCATTACGAATTCGAATCGCTATGTAGCTTCTAGTCAGTTAAATGAGTTATTCGATGAAACAATTAAGAAAATTGCTCGATTGCGCATAAAATCCAACTAAAAAGAAGCAGATCCTTAAAAAGGATCTGCTTCTTTTTTTATATTATGGACTTATTGAGGAATCAGAATTCGATATTGAGGCGGTTCTCGCTTCAGTCTTATTTTCTGTACTGTTTGCGGCACCTTCAGTTGATCCGTCATCGCCCCCACCTTCTGGCGGTGGGGGAGTTTCACCTTCAGGAGGTGGCGTTGTCCCATCGACAGGTGGTGTCGTCCCGTCTTCAGGTGGAGGTGTCGTTCCATCGCCATCTGACCCGCCATTACCATTACCATTTCCGTTCCCGTTACCATTGCCATTCCCTTCACCTTCACCAGGAATTTCCGGTTCAGGTACTTCAACAGCATCAATTTCAAGTGTTGTACTAGCTGGTTCGCTTCGTACTCCTTCTGCTATTGCCACTACAGTAAATGTATAGGTACTGCCTGGAGTAATGCCTGTGACAATCAAGCCTTCCTGGCTAGTGGTTTGTAGAACAGAAGGAGTGCCTCCATCCACTGCAAACGAAACTTCAAATGCTACATCCACTTTGTCTTTATCACGTTTTGGTGCTTTGTGCTTCCAGGATAATGTAGCTGATTGATCGCCTTCACTGTATTYAGCTTTGAAATTTGATGGTGCATCCACTTCAATTTGTTCATATTCCTCGGAAACTTTAGTTGGTTCAGTTCCACGAACAAATAATTCTGTTCGTTTCAAGTTGTCCGGTGTAAATTCACTTGCAAGACGAAGAGGGGAAGTGCCCACTTCAACAGTTGCTTCTACAACTGAATTTGGTCGTTTAAAGCGTGGTGTATCTTTGTCTGCAGATATATCTGTCATAACATCTTTAAACAATCTTTGGGCGAAAGTGCGTTCAGTTGAATCGGCTGTATTGATTGCTTGTTTACGTTCTTTATAACCAGTCCAAACGGCGATTGAATAATTTGTCGTATAACCAGCAAACCAAATATCCGGAGCTGAGCCTTCAGGCAAATTATAATCATTAAATTCTTTGGATGTATAGTTGGTGGTTCCTGTTTTACCTGCAACATCCAAGCCTGGAATGATTGCTGCTTTACCAGATGCGCCTCTGCGCTCACTAACTACATCTCGAAGCATATCGGTCACCATAAAAGCAGTTGAATCTTTCATGGCTGGTTTTGATTTAGGTTTAAATGTTTTCTTCGTTTCTCCATCACGATAAACAATTTCACTAATAGTGTAAGGGTCTGAGTACATGCCGTCATTCCCGAAAGCTGCATATGACGCTGCCAACTTAATCGTGTTGATTCCGGTAGTTGCTCCAATCGCAGCAGATTCATAATCGAGATAGTCACCAGTAATGCCTAAATTATTGGCAAATTCTTTGCGGTCACCACTTTCGACTTCTTTGAAGGCTTTAACAGCTGGTATATTTCGAGAACGATACAATGCTTCACGCGCTGTCATAGCTCCCAGATATTCATTATCGAAATTGTAAATTTGTTGATCTGAATTTGAATAATTCATTTTTTCATCAACCAGGGTGTGACCAGTAGACCAATTCAAATATTCGATGGCAGGACCATAATCCAGGATAGGTTTAACAGTTGAACCAATACCACGTTTTGAAACATCTTGCGCGTAGTTAAATTCGAAGCTTGGGCCATAATCACGACCGCCACCTACTGCAACAATGGCACCTGTTTTCGTATCCAATACGGTCATTCCTGCTTGCATTTCTTGAGTAGGGAAGTTATCTCCTGAAAAAGCCTCTTCTACTGAACCCTGAGCTTGTGGATCAAGCGTCGTATAGACTTTCAATCCATCAGCTAAAGAATCATCTGAGCTTTTAGCTGCCAGTTCATTCAATACAATATCCAAAAATGCAAGATACTTGGTAGAATTCGAAGGTTTACGATTTTCTTCAGCTAGTAAACCTTCAGTTATTGGAATCGCTTGTGCTTCTTCCATTTCAGCTTTTGTAATTTTCCCATGCTGTTCCATCAGGCGTAAAACGATATTTCGACGTTTTTCTGCGGCTTCGGGATGTTTGAAAGGATTGTAGTTGTTCGGACTTTGAGGCATTCCGGCCAACATCGCCATTTCGTGTAGCTCCAAGTCTTTTAATTCTTTTCCGAAAAAGCTTTCAGATGCAGTCCCAAATCCATAAATATTTCCTGACATTAAGACTTTGTTGAAGTACATCTCAAAAATTTCTTCTTTTTCATACTTTTGTTCAAGTTGATAAGCAAGATAAGCTTCTTGAGCTTTACGTTTTAACGTTTTTTCATTTTGTAAAAATGAATTTTTTATCACTTGTTGTGTTAAAGTACTAGCACCTTGAGAACCAAATCCACTTGTAATGTTAGCAAGAATTGCTCCACCAAGGCGGTAAAAATCAATTCCGTTATGTTTATAGAAACGAGCGTCTTCAGTAGCCAATATGGCTGCTTCCATTTCTTTAGGGATATCTTCGTAATTCACATAATCTCGGTTTTCGGATCCAATTGTTGCAAAGACATCGCCATTTACATCATAAAACTCAGATGAAATTGGGTCCTTTAATGATTCTTCATCTAATTCTGGTGCGGAGCTTGCGTAATAAACAAAGAGTCCTCCACCGAATAACAGTCCTGCCAATCCAATAATGAGACAGGCCATAATAATACGTTTAAACCAACCTGTTGTACTTCTTTTTTTCGATTTCTTTTGTTTTTCTAATTCTTTTCTTCGTTGTCCACGAGAGTTAGCTTTTTCGCTCACGAACGTCTCCTCACTTTCACGGCTTCACAGATTCCTCTGAAAGCATCTTTGTTACTCCCCGCAAATAGTCAATTGGAGGATAAGCTCCTGGGACTATTTCAAAGGCATGTTGTTCGAAAAATTCGAACGGAATTGATTTGCGACCACCTTTACACATTTCATCCCATGCATCTTGAAGGGGACGATAAGGTAAAACGAAATATCGATTGATGGATGAAAAACGAACGATTAAAAAGGTAAGACCTTTCTGTTCCGTTACCAGTCGCATGTGGTCAATTTGATGAGCATGGATATTCTTTAAAGGGAAGGAAGTTTTATTTTTCGTTTCTTTCGCTTCAAAATCCACATGAATGCCTTGCCATACACCATTAAAGTCTGTTGTCGAAGCAGTCCGATAATAGGCTTCTCTTATGACAGCTGCACTTCGGGAAGGATATTCTACTTTTACTACTTGGATAGGTACAGGTTTTTTATGAATGACTGCCGTACCTTTTTGCATATAAAAGTCATTTGTTTCATTAATCTCATCCTCTAAGGTTTTTCCCCGGTTACTGAAGGTATAATCCTTCTTTGCACGTTTTTCCGAATTATTTTTTGTGGGCGTATAAATCTTACCATTCGGGTAGTTAAATGCCATGCTCGTCACCTCGCATACCAGTTTATCATAACCACACCCTACTAGACGTGATTCGCGCTTTAAGGTTTCATAGTTTGTGTGTCGAATTGTTGTAAGTATTAGCTTAATCCTTCTAGTTTTGTCGTTGGCAAAGGATTTCATCATGTTATGGAGAACTTCACTAACAACTGGAGGGATGCAGCATGAAACGTATAGAAGAATTGATTGAACAATTGTCATTACTTGAACATATCTTGGAAGCACGATTTATACAGGAAAGATCTACACAAACGCAAACTGTCATCGATAAAGGGCATCAAGTAGGAAAAGCATTAAAAGAAACGGAACAAATGATAGAATGGAATACCTGTTCGCAAAAAAGTGGTTAAAACCACTTTTTTTTGTTACTATAAACAGTAACAAAGGGGCTGAGAACATGAAGTTAAACGAACATACTAAATTAATTTTGGAAGAAAGTCAAAACTGTCTAATACGTCATCAAGAGATGCGTGATAGGGAGGCATCTCCTGATTTTTTTTCACAAGTGAAGCCCCATGCCGATTATTGGCATGCTTTCCTAATTGAATGGAGAGCAAATGCCAACTCTTGGATTAACCATCACCGTCCGAAGTATATGCGAATCCAACAAATAGATGCGGCAATTGAAGCTTTCAATCAATATGTCGTTCAATCATTTTATAAAGAGACTGGAAAAAAGAGGTTTGCGCAGTCTATACAGTCAACTTGTTACACGTTGCAAACTTTTATACATGCCATAGAGCAAGAAGGTGAAAAGCTTGATCAGGAAACAATCAATTAATGACATATTAAGTGAATGGAAGCAAGACCCGATCATGCGAGAACGAATTGTTCATTGGCATACGATTGAGAAAAAAGAGGCATTCTTGTCTGATTTCCCCGAAGATTTACATCCGTCCATCCAGCAGGCACTGAACGAACGGGGCATTACACAACTCTATAGCCATCAGAGAATTGCTTATGATATAGCGCGTATGGGTCAATCCTTTACAGCCATCACACCCACTGCATCGGGGAAATCCCTTTGCTATCATTTGCCTGTCCTTCAATCAATCGTCGAAGACAGTTCTTCAAGGGCACTTTATTTATTTCCCACGAAAGCGCTCGCTCAAGACCAAAAGTCCGACTTGAATTTATTGATTGAACAAATGAATCAAGATATTTTGAGTTACACCTATGATGGCGACACTTCACCGGCAATTCGCACAAAAGTAAGAAAGGCTGGTCATATTGTTTTGACCAATCCTGATATGCTCCATTCGGGTATATTACCTCATCATACGAAATGGGTTTCCTTGTTCGAAAATTTGAAGTATATAGTGGTCGATGAGCTGCATACATACAAAGGCGTGTTTGGAAGTCACGTGGCACATGTTTTGCGTCGATTAAAACGCATCTGTCAATATTATGGAAGTAATCCGGTTTTTATTTGTACTTCGGCAACAATTGCAAACCCGAAAGAACTGGCCGAATCATTAACTAACGAAACTCATACACTGATCGATGAAAACGGTGCACCGTCGGGTAAGAAAAATTTCATTTTTTATAATCCGCCAATCGTTCACCCAACCTTTGGTGTCAGACGTAGCGCTATTCTCGAAGTTCGAGATCTAGCTAAACGCCTATACAAGGAAGGGATTCAAACCATCGTATTTGCGAAAAGCAGGGTACGTGTTGAGATGCTTGTCACGTACTTAAAAGAACTATCCAAGAAAAAAATAAATGATGAATCCATTCGTGGCTACCGAGGAGGGTATTTACCTTCTGAACGGCGACAAATTGAAAAAGGTTTGCGGGATGGAACAATTCAGACTGTAGTCAGTACAAACGCATTGGAACTGGGTGTGGATATTGGTCAGCTCCAAGCCTGCATCATGACCGGTTACCCTGGGAATATTGCAAGTGCTTGGCAACAGGCGGGCCGTGCAGGACGTAGACAGGATGAGGCCTTGATAATATATGTTGCGCAATCAACTGCACTTGATCAATATATTGTGAATCACCCTTCATTCTTACTCGGTCAATCTCCAGAAGAAGCCCGCATTCATCCAGACAATTTAGTTATATTGATGGATCATTTAAAGTGTGCTTCTTTTGAATTGCCTTTCAAAACGACTGAACAGTACGGGGAATTTGAAATACAAGAGTTACTTGCCTATTTGGAAGAAGAAGGAATATTGGTTCGAACCTCTGACAAATGGCATTGGATGAGTGATCGTTTTCCTGCACATGAAATCAGTTTACGTTCTGCGTCACAGGAAAATGTCATCATTATTGACCAAACCATCCCGACTGGGAAGAAAAGAAAGCCTTTGTAAGAGAAGTGGATGTAGACTACTTTACAGATGCAAATCTTGCAGTTGAATTAAAAGTGATGAGTGAAGACAAAGAAAAAACGTTTAAACACGGCTCTGTGTTTTTTGGGGATGTATCGATTTTAGCGATGGCGACCATATTCAAAAAAATTCGGTTTGATACACATGACAATATCGGGTCAGGCCCTATCCAGCTTCCTCCGGAAGAATTGCATACTTCATCGAGTTGGTTAAGTTTCAATCGACCCTCTGGCTGGACTGATGCAATGCTCACAGATGCCATGACAGGTGCAGCGACTTCCATCGCATCGTTCATCCCGTTGTTCGTCCATTGTGATCGTCGCGATATTCATGTTGTACCACAAGTGAAATCGATTCATGCTGAACTCCCTACATTTTTCGTTTATGATAGCTACCCAGGAGGGATTGGCATCAGTGAACGCGTATTTGACGTTTGGCCTGAATTACTTGGACACGTCGAACAGCATGTCGAGGCGTGCCCGTGTGATCAAGGTTGTCCCGCATGCATCGGACCCCAGGAAGCAAGCGTTGGAATGAAAGATGAAGTGTTGAAACTTCTAGCTTATTTACAATTAGAATCAACTGGTGATCCGTATGTCATTTGAAAAAAATCTCTTACAAATGAAGAAACTGATTAAGAAAAAGCCAACGAAATCTCAATCGCTGGTTCCTTTCGTCATTCCAGAAAAACCGAAGTATACGGAAGAGTGGGAACGGGCAGGTCTGAAAATCATTGAAAATGATTTTGGTATCGTTTTTGAAAAAAAGATAGTTTATGACCGGACATATTGTCACGGTGATTTTCAATTAAAAGAAGTTTTCGATGCTTTCGCATTGTGGAATTCTTTTCAAGGTGTTCACCCCATATCAACAGATGGACAGCATGTTGTTTTTTTTGATACGGAAACAACAGGTCTAAAAGGAACAGGTACCTACATATTCTTAATCGGGCAGTTAATATGGAATAAAGATCATTTTGAGATGACTCAACATGTTTTAGCGGATCCGAGCCATGAAGCGGCAATGTTGTACGAGTCAGGCTTATGGAAAGCTGGCCAGACCGTCGTAACGTATAATGGCAAAAGTTTTGATTGGCCCCAATTGCAAACACGATGGACAATGAACCGAGAGCATCTACCTAAACTGTCAGATCCTACACATATCGATTTACTTCATGGGTCTAGAAGAGTTTGGCGGAATGAACTGGATCAATTCAAACTAACAAAAATTGAAGAAGATAAACTTGGATTTAAACGTGTTGGGGATATTCCAGGACATCTGGCTCCGATTATTTATATGGATGCTGTAAAAAGCGGGAATCCGGCGACCTTATTAAAAGTTCTACACCACAACGAATGGGACATCCTCTCATTACTTACATTG
>NZ_JBFUJC010000154.1:0-7270 GCF_056401595.1 Paenisporosarcina sp. P4_E4_2
CCCTTTCACTGCTCCACCGAAAAATAATGTTGCAATCAAATAACAAACAAATGCAAAAAACAATAAATTCCCACTTATCGAGACGAGTGTCATGACGACTTCTCACCATCCTTTTTGAGCTCATGTGATTCAGAGTCCTGTTGATCCATGTATGGAGGCAGTTGTGCTACTTCCGTTAGCTGATCCAACTCTTTTTTAATAGCAAACCAGTTTTTATTCGTATGGGCAGCGACAGCAACCTGTCCATCTTTCGTTTCATGAATCCATATTCTACGGTGATTGAAGTAAGATCCTTGCGCAACCCCAATCATGAAAATCAAGCCACCTAAAGCTAAAATCCATAATGTTTTATCTTTCCGTATCGTGAGACCGGAAACATCACGCGTATCTACATTTTGGAATTCAAGTTTATATTCATTATCCCCAAGCGGCTCCACAGTTTGTTTTATCGCCACAAAACTGGTTTCCCCTTCAGGAGTTTCAGGTGTCTTCATTTCCACTAAAAATGCAGGGTTGTTCGGAACTGGAGACTTCGTTTGAGGCTCTCCCTTTTCAAATCCAGAAAAATCCGGATAATATCCTAACAATTTTACAGAAGACCCATTACCTAAATCATAAGTGGTTTTTGGATTCGTCAAATCGATGGAAAGATCACCTAAAGATTCGCCAGTCGCTTTATTTGATAAATTAAAATGCATTGTGCGAAGTTCATCCAAACGGAAGTCCATTTGATAAACAGAAAAACCTTCAAATTTCAAAGGATGATTCACCTGAATAGATTCTTTTTTCACTTCTTCAAGATTATCAGTTTGACCAGGTAATGCAGTTTCTGGTTTTTTATATAAAACTACATTTGTCTGATAGTTAGATGCAATCGTTCCGACACGATCAATAGCATCCCCGAATACTTCGTCTGATTTTTCTTTATCGTAAGTTTCAAGAATAAATTCTTTACTTTCCAAGTAATAACCAGGTGCTTCCGGAATGGCCCGTGTTTCACCTTCGCGAATCCACATCGTTTCATCCACATAGAATCCTGGTAATGCCCTCAGCATAACCCCGAACAGGAAAATAATAAGACCAACATGATTAACATAAGGACCCCATCTTGAAAAGCGACCTTTTTCTGCCAGTAACGCTCCGTCTTCTCGCTTCACATTATAACGGAGTTCTTTTAGCTTAGCTTCACTTTTTGTAAACGTTTCTTCTATGGAACTGACGCCACCAAGAGCAAAAAGACGTTGACGTTTCATAAAGCTTTCATGTCTTTTCGTGCGTTGTTTTTTCAAAGAGTTGTATAAAGGAATAAAACGGTCCAAACTTGCAACGATAAGGGAAATGCCAAGCATCCCGATTAACGTCTGGAACCACCATGAGCCATATAGATCTGATAAGCCCAATTCGTAATAGATCTTCCCAAACGTTCCATACACTCTTTCATAATAAGCGGCTATATCCGCTTCTGTTGTTGCTGGAACGTAAAGTACTTGCGGTAGAATTGTTCCGATGGCAGCTGCCACCAAAATCATGATAATAATCGTTACTCCGATTTTAACACTTGAAAAGAAGTTCCATATCTTATCAATAATCGATTTGTTGTATGTTTGCGAACGGCGTGCAGAACCTTCGTAACGCATATCCGCTAATTTTAAATCTTTTGCTTCTTTTGTGAGGGGCCGACCACAGTTCCCACATAACACTGTTCCTTCTGGATTTTCATGCCCACAAGCACAAATGATGTTGTTCATATGATTGACTCCTTAATCGGGACGTATCTGCTCCATAAAATGAGCGATGTCCTGYTCTGTCATCTCTCCGCGTACGATCTTCTCAATTTTACCTTCAGGATTGATTAACAAAGTCGTTGGAAGCGGATCAATGTTGTATGTTTCCATCACACTTTTCGTTTTATCAATAACAATCGGGAAATCCAGTCCATACTGGTCAGCAAACTGTTCTACTTCAAAATTGGACTGCGCGATGTTTACAGCCAATATTTCAACACCTTGTTCTTTAAATACTTCGTATTGACGATCCATTGCGGGCATTTCTTTTGCACACGGCTTACACCATGTACCCCAGAAATTCAGAAAGACCCCTTGTCCTTTATAATCTGACAAGCGATGCTCTTCCCCATTTAAATCCACCAAAGTGAAATCCGGTGCTTCGTCCCCAACGCCTAGAACATCCACCTTGTCTTTAGAAGCATTGTTGTAAATAGTGTAAATGATTGCTACTACCAGAACAGACAAAATCAATGTCCGTATCAAAAATCTTTTTTGTTTCGTCTGAGCCATTTTTATACCCTCCTACATGACGAAATAATCATTTATCATTATAACAAAGAAAAGCGGTTGCTAAGACCGCACATTTGAAGGGTTTGTGAACGTTTTCAGGTATTCCGAAAACCTCTAAATTATTTGAATAGATTTAAGCAATTTCCAATACCTACTAATTATGAACCAATTTTTCCTGTTTCAGCCATAACACGCAGTAATTTCACTTCATGGGACGTCAACTCACGTGATTCACCTGCATTAAGACCATGAAGCGTCAAGAAAGCAAAGCGTTCACGTTTCAATTTTTGCACAGGGAAACCGATGGCATCGAACATGCGACGAACTTGACGGTTTTTACCCTCATGAATCGTGATTTCAATAATTGCCTTGCTTTGTTTTGGATCAGCCGATAATAATTTGACACGGGCTGGAGCTGTCTTTCCGTCTTCTAGTACAATTCCACGTTCTAACGGTCGGAGTTGCTCTTTCACTGGGATTCCTTTAACTCGTGCAACATACGTTTTATCAATTTTGAATTTAGGATGAGTCAGCGTATATGATAAATCGCCATCATTCGTCATGATTAAAAGACCCGATGTCTCATAATCTAAACGCCCCACCGGAAATAGTCGTTCTGGTATGTGCGGAAATAAATCTGCAACCGTTTTACGTCCTTTGTCATCCGTCACTGCCGAAATAATTCCTCTTGGTTTATATAATAAATAATAAACCTTTTGCTCTTTTTCCAACTTCACGCCATCTACTTCAACTGTATCTGATGCAGATACTTTTGTTCCAAGTTCTTTGACAACTTGTCCATTCACTTTCACTTTTCCTTCTAAAATCAGTTGCTCGGATTTTCTTCGTGACGCAACCCCAGCATGTGCTAACATTTTTTGTAATCTTTCCATACTTTCACCTCATCGTCGATTCCTATACTCTTTAAAAATTATGTCACACTTTCGCTCAAAACAAAAGAAGACCGCTTATTTAATAAGCAGTCTTCGTCATTCATTCCGCTCAATATGTACTTTTTTTGTAAGTATGGTTTTCCCGTTTATTTGTACTTCCCATTTTGCCATCTTTTGAGACGCTTTCGCCCGATTCAAAACGACAAGATGCGAAACTTGTTCATCTTTGTGTTTTAGAATGTAGGCTGACTTGTCAGCTTTCATCACCAATCCACCTGGTAAATCATATGAGCCTTTTTTAATGACTTGAACTCTATCATATTGTGCAAAGACGTTCTCTGCAAGTTGCATGTGCATTTGCCAATCATTCGATTGGTTCAATGTAACAACAATCACTTCTTCGTCTCCATCTTTGAAATACGTTGCAAGTGTTCTACCTGCTGTTTTCGTAAATCCTGTTTTCCCGGCAATCGCTTTCGTTTCCAAGCGAACGAGCTTATGTTTGTTATCCCAGTACTTCCCGTCTTGTTTGAAATGGGGTGCAGTTAAGATCGGTTTGAGTTCTTTATTTTCCATTGCGATTTTCAACATAAGAGCTGTGTCATAAGCGGTAGATAAGTGTTCCTCGTGGTGTAATCCTGATGGGTTTTCAAAGTGTGTATCTTTTAATCCCATAATTTTTGCTTTTTCATTCATCAATTTAACGAAGCCTTCAACTGATCCTCCTGCATGCTCTGCTAGAGCAACTGCTGCATCGTTACCAGACCTCAGCATTAATCCATAAAGCAATACATCAACAGCTGTTTCTTCTCCATTTTTAAGATAAATGGATGAACCTTCTTGGGATGTGGCTACAGGAGAAATTTTGACCTTTTCTTTTAAATCTACTTCATCCGCCACGACAACCGCTGTCCACATTTTTGTTAAGCTGGCAATCGGCATTTTTTGGTCTTCACCGCTTCCTGCCAATAACCGTCCTGTCTTCGCATCAATTACTGCATAAGCAGATCCCTGTGCCTCAGATAATCGAGGGTACAACAGACTTACACCTAACAGGAGAATCACTAACACTATCAACCATTTATTTCGCAACCAGCAGCACCTTTCGCTTCTTATTCTTGTTGTTCCCCAAAAGCTTCCTGGAACTTTGTCATGAATAAATCTGTTTGGTCATCTTCTTCCGTCCCTTGTGTTTCCGGTAACGGCGGCAACTCATTCATATCATTTAATCCAAATACATTTAAAAACTCTTTCGTGGTGCCGTACAGGATGGCACGCCCTGTACCTTCAGCTCGACCGACTTCCTGAATCAGACCTTTAAGGCTTAACGTGTGTAATGGTCTTTCACTCTTCACGCCCCGTAAGTCTTCAATCTCGATTCGTGTAATTGGTTGTTTGTAGGCAACGATCGCCAACACTTCCAATGAAGCTTGTGAAAGAGGTTGATTCGTTGGGTTTTCAACGAGTCGTTGAATGGTTTCTGCGTTTTGTTTTTTTGAAATCAGTTGATATGTTCCGGCTAATTCTTTTAATTCAATTCCGCGGTTTTTGGATTTTATATAGTCATCCTGTAATTTCTCTAATGCTTCTTTTACCTCTATAGACGTTGCACCAGTTAAATTTTCAATCTGTTTACTTGATAACCCTTCGTCTCCTGTTACAAAAAGTAAACTTTCAATTCTACTCATCAATAGGCTCAAAAGATTCTTCCTCCCATCGATCATTTATTAGATTAACTGTCAGATCATCAAAATTCTGACGTTGCTCGACCATTACCATTTGTCTTTTCATAAGTTCCAGCAAAGATAAAAATGTGACAACCAGAGTTGGTTTGTCTTCTGATGGAAAAAGTTCTGAAAAAGAACAACTTCCGCCTCGGGATTTCAAAGTCTTGAAGACACTTTTCATTTGGTCCTTGATGGATAGTTCCTGTCTAGTAATTTTGGTGGCAAGCGGGGCTTTCAATCGTTTCCTTCTCAGCATTTTCTGAAAAGCACCCAACATGTCATAGACATTCAAAGGATCATCAAATGCAGTTAATTGTTGAGTTGGCTGATAGTCGGTCAAGTCACTTGGTGCTCTTGTAAAGACTTGTGCTCTTTGTTCTTCTAATTGCTGCAGATTCTCAGCTGCTTCTTTATACTTCCGATACTCAATCAGACGATTCACCAATTCTTCCCTTGGGTCATTCATATCAAGGGCAAGTTCGTCATCATCTAATTCACCTTCGTGAATCGGAAGCAGCATTTTACTTTTGATTGCAAGCAGGGATGCGGCCATTACTAAATATTCACTGGCTTCATTCAATTCAAGCACTTGCATAGCACGAATATGTTCCATGTACTGTAAAGTTAAATCAGCCATTGGAATATCATATATATCAATTTCCAAACGATGGATTAAGTGCAATAATAAATCGAGAGGACCTTCAAAAGCGTCCAATTTTACTTCATAAGACATGTTAAGATCACCCGATCAAATAGATTCAAATTTTAGTATAGAGGAAGTGTGAGAAGAATGCATCCGTTGTTTCACCCACTTTTTGTGCAGTTTGTCATATATTTTAATGAGCACGAGGATTTTTTTGAATGCCACGAAGTGTTGGAAGAATACTGGAAAGAGATTGCACCGAAAGATAAAACACATCCACTTACTGCTTGGATTTTGCTCTCGACAGGTATGTATCWCTGGCGAAGGGGTAATTTCAATGGCGCGAAAAGATCACTGGCCAAATCATACGATCGTTTCCATCTGAATGGTACGAGTGCTTTTTATGAAGGCATTCACTTTTCAAGACTTATCGTGAATTTGGAGCAATCACTAGAATCCGTTGAAAATAATACATCTTTTCAGCCATTTAAAATACAAGTCGATTCATCTGAGTTATCATCAGCCATCCTACAACAACCAGCATTAGAAGCACTAACAGGTGATCAACTCATACACAAGCATATGCTCCGGGATCGTTCAGAAATACTTAATGCCCGTGAAGAAAAAAGAAGGAACAGACATTAAATGTCTGTTCCTTCTTGCTGGATTGTGCACTTATCTATGAATGGTTTTGTCGATTCAGCAGCCTTTATTTCTGTACATGGAAGGAAATTTTGCACTTTGGATACCATTTCTTTTCCAATCCCTTCACCTCTAAATGAAGGTGAAACAGTTATATGCTGAATCAAACACTCTGTATCTGTAGTTTCTATGCCAATCAAGCCCACAAAATCTTCCTCTTTTTTCCACATAAACAAATGCCAGTTCGGATTATTTTCATAGGTTTGAATGGTTTCTTGTAATTTTTTTAAATCTTTTTCTTGTGGCATAAACGACAGGAGACCCATCGCAATTTTTTCACATATTTTTTTATATCGTACTAACATAATAAATCCCTCATTTTTGATTCCGCTTCAGCACAATGACTATCCTACATCATTTGCAATAAAACTTCAACTCGCAATCCATTATTTAACAGTTTATTGGTTCGGTGCAATAAATATCCAATAAAGAATTCCCCAAACAATACTTATTAATAGGATAAATAAATATAATTTGTTATTGTTTCTTTTCATGAGTGTGCACCTACCGTCTCATCTTGTAAAGAACAATCCAACTTTACGAGATCTTCATAAGTTTCTCTCTTAATGACAATGCGATGATTGCCCTCCTCCACGAACACGACAGCGGGTCTAGGAAGCCTGTTATAATTGCTGGCCATCGAATATCCGTATGCCCCTGTGCAGAATACAGCGAGTATATCTCCCGCTTCTACTATTGGCAAAGAAATGTCTTCGATCAGTTTATCGCCTGATTCACAACATTTACCGGCTACTGTGTAGGTTTTAGTGGCTTCAACTGTCATTTTGTTCGCAACAGCCGCATCATATTTTGCTTGATACAGTGCAGGACGAATATTGTCTGACRTTCCGCCATCTACAGCCAAGTAATTTCTGACACCCGGCACTTCTTTTTGAGATCCAATCGAATATAAAGTAGTTCCTGCGTCACCTACTAGTGAACGGCCAGGTTCAATCCAAATCTCAGGCATTGGATACTTTGCTTCGCCGATTTCGGAACGTATGGATT
>NZ_JBFUJC010000155.1:0-7263 GCF_056401595.1 Paenisporosarcina sp. P4_E4_2
CTTATACCCCTTATACCCAGTGCCGCACGATGACGTGTACCAAGCTCTTTCGAAATGAATGGACTTTCAGATAACGGCAAATAACAGGCAGCAGCCGCTATTTTATTTTTTTGCATAATAACCGCTCCATCATGAAGTGGCGTATTCGGTATGAAAATATTAATCAATAATTCCGATGTAGTTTCAGAGTTCATTTTAATACCCGTTTCAATGTACTCCGTTAACCCTGTCTCGCGTTCAATCGAAATCAACGCACCAATTCGGCGTTTTGCCATATAGCTTACAGATTTCGTCATGGCTTCAATTAATCGATTTTGCTCTTCTGCTTCTTGAAGGCTCGTGCGGGCGAATAATTTACCTCGACCTATCTGTTCGAGTGCACGTCTTAGCTCCGGTTGGAAAATAATAATAATGGCAAGAAAGCCCCAGTCAATGATTTTTTGCATCATCCAACCAAGTGTATCCAATCCAACTGTTTGCGTTAGCACCCGGACAATGATGATTACAAAGATTCCTTTTAATAATTGGACCGCTTTCGTTCCTTTTATCAAAGTGAAGATCTTATAAATGACAAACCACACGAGTAACACATCAAGTATATTAACGAGCACGTTTACCGGCGTCAAATCGGTGAATTGGTCAATAAACGGCATGTGGCATCCCCCACTTTTCATCACATATTCATATGGAATCAGTATAACATAAACATCCAGCCTTCTGCCTAATAGCGCAACGCTTCAAGCAAGATTGACACTTATAGCGCATGGATTTTGGCCTATGCGTGTTTTGGGGACTTCTATTCGCTCTTATTCCATTTCTATTCGCGTTTCATTGACTTCTATTCGCTTTTCCACAACTTCTATTCGCGTTCACATATTTCGCAGCCGGAATCACGTCCTATCTCCTACCTTTCAATAGGGACAAAGCAAAAGCCCACCCTCAACGGGTAGGCTTATTTATCTTAGTTTCCATCAACAAGCGACGTGACGTCTTTTGCGCCTGCTTTAATTTTATACCAAAGCCAATCAAACACTTGATTGATTTCTTCTATTTCACCTGTCACATTGGCTGTTGAGGCCATATACTGTCCATTGATTACCGTCACATTCCCATCTACTTCTCCATCAATTTGAAGGTCACCATTTTTGACAACCAAGTCCCCTTTGACAATCTCTCCTGCAGGAACGATTACTTTTTCTCCTTCAACCACAAGGTTTGGTTGTTTTGTAAACGAGAAATGTTGGTCATCGTTATAACTGGAGAAGAGTGAAGCACTCATCAGAATCATAAACAAGGCTGCAGCAGTCAGTAATGGATGGCTGTGGAACCAGCGTTTCATCCCAACTTTTGATGTTTCTTTTGGCAAACGTGCCGTCACRCCTTCCACAAAACCATTCGGTGCTGTAATATGTGAAGCGCTCTGAACGAACGCAGCGACTTTGCTTAACTCATGCATGTGCTGCTGACAAGACGGACAATTGATTAAATGGGTTTTGAGCTCCTGCTCATGTTCAACACTGATGTCGCCATCCAAATATTCATGCATATAGTGAACGATATGTTCTGGACATTTGTTCATCGTGAATCCCTCCTACATGTTACTCAATTGCTTTCTGAGCGCTTCGCGCCCTCTGTGGATACGGGTTTTCACAGTTCCAAGTGGCATTTCCAAAATGTCACTGATTTCCTGGAGCGGCAAATCCTCCATATATTTCAGTACAATCACTGCGCGGTACTTATCCGGCAAGCGACTGATTTCATATTGGACACGGTCTTGCATTTCCATTTTCATTACCTGATCTTCCGGCAATTCTTCTGAGGCAGCGATTTGCGAGTACATATTCAAACCTTCTGTACCTGAAACCTCTGCATCCAAGTAATAATCCGGTTTCTTCTTTCTTATACGGTCGATACACAAATTGGTTCCAATTCGGTACAACCAAGTTGAAAATTTTCGATTTGTATCAAACGTATGGATGTTAATGAAGGCACGAACAAATGCTTCCTGTGCGATATCCTCCGCTTCATGCATGTTTCCAAGCATACGAAAACATACCCGATATAATTTATCTTGGTATAGCTCGACAATCTCCGCGAATGCATTTTGATCGCCTTTTAATACTTCTTTTATTCGTTTGTTGACCAAAGCATCCATGGTGATTTCCCCTCCGCTCATGCGGCTGTCTTACTTATACGGATTAAAGTTGAGACAGGTTTCATCTTTTTTATCAATACCTAATATTATATCAGAAATATTTCAAGATACTTACAATTAATTAAAAACTTACCTATAAGTTGACGGCCATTCATTTCAATTAGTGGCATGAAATAAATACAAAAACAGTTCAACCATAGCATCATATGCCAGGTTGAACCGTTCGATATTAACTTATAATAATTTTTCGCCGAATAGTGAGCCCATCAAAGCTACAGCTACATCCGCTGTTTTATTTTTCTCATCAAGAATCGGGTTAACTTCTACGAATTCAGCTGATGTGATTATGTCTGCAGAATACAGCATTTCCATCGCTAAATGACTTTCGCGGTAACTGATTCCACCCGGTACAGGAGTTCCCACACCTGGTGTATAAATCGGATCAATTCCATCTAAATCCAGTGATAAATGGACACCATCTACTTCACGATCTTTTAAATACCACATAGCTTTGTCCATAACTTCCGTCATTCCAAGCTTATCGATATCATGCATCGTGAACACTTTGATGCCTTTTTCTTTAATTAACTCACGCTCACCAGGATCAATTGAACGTGCGCCGATAATGACAACATTTTCAGGCTTGATTTTTGGTGCAAATCCACGAATATTCACCAATTGTTCATTGCCCAATCCAATACTTACTGCAAGTGGCATTCCGTGAATGTTACCAGATGGAGATGTATCTCCCGTATTTAAATCTGCATGCGCATCGTACCAGATAACGCCTAGATTTTCATAACGATCGCCTAAACCAGCCAATGTGCCAATGGCAATACTATGATCTCCACCTAGAATAAGCGGGAATTGACCATTTTCCATAACATCATGGATTTTATTAGCTAAAGTTGTACTTGCATCTGTTACTTCTTTTAAGTTGCGTAAATTTGTATTAGTTGGAGCAGTTTTTTCTGCCGCTGCAATTTGGATATCGCCTTCGTCTGTTACCGTGTGACCAATCTCTTCTAAACGTTCAACAACGCCAGCGTAACGAATCGCACTCGGTCCCATATCAACCCCACGACGATTTTGCCCCAAATCCATCGGTACCCCAATTAAAGATATATTTAATTTATTCATTATTTTATACCTCCCCATTTACTTAGGTCTATTGTAAATGAAGAGGTACACTTGGCTCAACCGCACATCATTTTGAATATTTATTCATTTTTTCTTGCAACCCTTTGTTGACGCTGGCCCACTCTTTGTCAATGATTGAGTAAACAACGGCATTGCGCGGTTTTCCAGTCGAGCGAATTCGTTCATTTCGTAAGATGCCTTCTTTTTGGGCTCCGAGTCGTTCAATCGCTTTTTGAGACTCCACATTTTCTTCATCTGTTTTAAATTGAACGCGAATCATGCCAAGCGTTTCAAAGGCATATGTGAGCAGCAGCCACTTAGCTGTCGTATTGATATGCGTTCGTTGAAATGGTTTGCCATAAAAAGTACCGCCTATTTCACATGTTTTATTCGCATGGTCAATGTTATATATACGTGTAGAACCATACAGTTCGTCCGTTTTTGAGTTCGCTGCAACAAAAACAATTGTCGAATCAGTTAATTGCATATCTTCATAGCCGGAGCTCATCCACTTTTCAAACTCTTCCATATGTTGAAATTTATTAAGCATAAAAGTAAACGTTTCGAACGTTGTCAGTTTCCACAGTCTTTCAATATCGGATTCTTGCATCGGTCGTAACGTCACATCATCATGCATTAATAAAACGCTCATATTCCACACTCCCAACAACTTTTACACTATCATACAAAAGTTTTTCCAATATATACAGACTGTGGTCTGAAAATTGTGTTATCTTCCGCTTGTTCCATCGCATGGGCAGTCCACCCGACAATTCGAGCCACACTGAAGGTAGGTGTAAAGAGTGCCGGGTCCAAATTAATGGCACGCATGATGGCCGCTGCATAGAACTCGACATTGGTATACAGCTTGCGGCCAGGTTTATGTTCATTTAACAGATGAATTATTTCTTTTTCAGCAAAAGTAGCAAGATCAAGCCATGCATCTTCTCCTTGAAGTGATAAACATTTTTCACGAAGCACAATCGAACGCGGATCTTCCGTTTTATAGATCCTGTGACCGAACCCCATGATGCGTTCTCCTCTAGCTAGCTTTTCTTCTATGACTGCACGCACTCCTTCGGGAGACTGCATCTCATCCAATAAATCAAGCACCCCTGAAGGAGCACCTCCATGTAAAGGACCTTTCATCGTCCCTAGTGCAGATACAATTGCAGATGGAATATCAGACTCCGTTGAGATGGTGACACGTGCAGCAAACGTCGATGCATTCAAGCCATGCTCCATTGTTAATAACAAATACGTCTCAAGCGCTTCCACTTGTGCAAGTGTTGGGGATATCCCTGTTAACAAGTATAAAAAATTGGCTGTATGTCCGAGATTATCAAGTGAAGACAAAGGCTCCAATCCTTGTTGTCTTCGATAATAAAAAGCAACGATTACCGGAAGAGCAGCTGTTAAAATAACCGATTGTTCATATATTGATTTTCCCAGGAATGACGGGGTTCCGTAAGCCGAAACAGCTACCTTCAATACATCCATCACTTGTAAATCAATGGGCAATTGCCCCAGTAGGTTTAGTACATGTTCAGGAAGTACTCTTCCTTCTTTCAGTAATGAGGAAACTGGTTCCTTCTCTCCTGTCCATAAAAATGTGGACAACTGTTCAAATGTTGCATTTGGGATGATTTTATCCACAAGTTCTCCACGGTAGCGCAATTCACCTTTGTCTCCATCGACCGATGCGATTTTCGTGTGAACGGCCACCACGTCTTTCAAACCTTTTTGAAACATACTGATCGCCTCCTATAAAAGAAGTATACGTCGGCAAATTGATTATAAAAATTAAATAGTTATAATTAACTTAATTAATTTTCTTAATAGAGGTGTTTGTTATTGAAATTCAATGGATAAAAACATTCAGTGTGGCTGCCAAGACGCTTAATTTCCGAAAAACTTCCGAGCAACTTTTAATGTCACAACCGRGTGTTTCCGTGCACATTAAATTGTTGGAAGAATTTTTAGGAATTTCTTTATTTGAACGTAGCAAAAACCGGGTTACGTTATCGGATGCCGGCAAATTATTTGTGGATAAAGCAGACAAACTCCTTCAACAATATGAAGAAAGTATCCAAACCATTCATGCTTACAAACAGGGGTTTAGAAGGAATTGGACCATTGCCATTTCTCCGTTGTTGGCAGAAACCATATTACCTCATATCCTGCGTTCATTTATGCGGCAACATCCAGACTTAGAAATCACGATTCGCGTGGAAGAATCGCACCTCATCGAAGAACTTGTGGATAAAGAAGACGTACATTTGGGGATATCCGCATTAAATTCGACTTATAAACATATTGAATCGATTCCAATTTTTGAAGAACCTCTTCTTTTCATTGCTCCTGTGGATATCTATGATGATGAAAGTGGGCCTGCGTACGATGAAATGGAGTTTTTACAAACTTATACACTGTTTACCCACCATCACCCCGTGTTTTGGGATGACGTGTTGATAAAGTTAAGAAAACAAGTAACCGGCTTGCGTTCCATGAAAGTCTCTCAAGCACATATCACCAAACGTTTTATCCAGGAAGGGCTCGGTATCTCATTCCTGCCTCACTCTATTGTCAGACGTGAACTACTGGAGGGCAGATTGAAGAATGTCCATTTTGATTTATTTGAATTACCTAAAGTCACGACTTATGTTGTCATAAAGAAACAAGCGGAATTGGAGAAAGAGTTCATTCAGCTCTTGTCGTCGCATTATTTTGGATAAACATGATTTCAGAAAAACAAAAAAAGATGTTTGGAATATAAATATTCCAAACATCTTTTCAATTATGGAGCCTAGCGGGATCGAACCGCTGACCTCCTGCGTGCAAGGCAGGCGCTCTCCCAGCTGAGCTAAGGCCCCGAAAAAAAATTAAATAAAAAAATGAGCCATGTAGGATTCGAACCTACGACCCTCTGATTAAAAGTCAGATGCTCTACCAACTGAGCTAATGGCTCGTACAAGTGTTATGGCTGGGGTACCTGGATTCGAACCAGGGCGTGACGGAATCAAAATCCGTTGCCTTACCGCTTGGCTATACCCCATTAGTAAAATCGAAAAAATGGTGGAGGGGGGCGGATTCGAACCGCCGAACCCGAAGGAACGGATTTACAGTCCGTCGTGTTTAGCCACTTCACTACCCCTCCAAGGGTAAATATATAAAAATAATGGTGGAGGATGACGGGCTCGAACCGCCGACCCTCTGCTTGTAAGGCAGATGCTCTCCCAGCTGAGCTAATCCTCCGGTAAAAAGAATGAAAAGCGGCGTATTTCGTTGTCAACTCACGCATTCATTTCAGTCACGTACTTTTGTACGCTCCTTCATTCATTCGTTCGTTTCCTAGAACTACTTGTGCTTTTGATCCTTTTTACGAACTGGTTAAAGTTACGTAAAAAGAAATTCATGGTGACCCCTACGGGATTCGAACCCGTGTTACCGCCGTGAAAGGGCGGTGTCTTAACCGCTTGACCAAGGGGCCGATATGTATGATAAACGAGTACTGTATTTTTGGAAAAAAGCTTCCAACCGGGCTCGAACCGGTGACCTCTTCCTTACCATGGAAGCACTCTACCTGCTGAGCTATGGAAGCAAGAAGAAAGTAGTGGCTCCGAAGGTAGGACTCGAACCTACGACCAATCGGTTAACAGCCGATTGCTCTACCACTGAGCTACTTCGGAATAAAAGTATAAATAAAAAAGCCTAGCGACGTCCTACTCTCACAGGGGGAAACCCCCAACTACCATCGGCGCTAAAGAGCTTAACTTCCGTGTTCGGTATGGGAACGGGTGTGACCTCTTTGCCATTATCACTAGACTTTTTTTTGAGTGTTTGTTCACTCAAAACTGGATAAACGGGTCATTGAAAACCATTCAAATTCATTTTGGTTAAGTCCTCGATCGATTAGTATTCGTCAGCTGCACACGTCACCGCGCTTCCACCTCGAACCTATCTACCTC
>NZ_JBFUJC010000156.1:0-7245 GCF_056401595.1 Paenisporosarcina sp. P4_E4_2
CCTTTGGACTTCATCTACTTTCCGATGAACATAAGAAATAAAACATTAGCGAGGTGACGCAGTCCCTTTGGACTTCATCTACTTTCCGATGAACATAAGAAATAAAACATTAGCGAGGTGACGCAGTCACTTCGCTATTAATTTTAAATTCACAACTTGGTTGCAGTTTTTAGAGATTGCCGATAATTTTTTCTTCACTTTATACATATGCACGTTCCTTTGTAAGATCATGGTTGTTTAACCACTGTGAAAGTTAAGTTATAATGAAAGAATCGCTAGTATTTGAAAGAGGTTTTGACATGAACACCTATACACCTATGATTCAACAATACTTACAAGTTAAATCCGAATATACAGACGCCTTTTTGTTTTTCCGATTGGGCGATTTTTATGAATTATTTTTCGATGATGCCATCAATGCATCACAAATACTTGAAATCACACTGACGAGTCGTGATGGAGGAAGTAAAGACCGCATTCCTATGTGTGGTGTGCCACATCACGCAGCGCAAAATTATATAGAAACACTCATTCAAAAAGGTCACCGCGTGGCAATTTGTGAGCAAACGGAAGATCCTAAACAAGCAAAAGGAGTCGTTAAGCGTGAAGTTGTTCGTTTAATTACACCTGGTACGATTATTGAAGGTAAAAATATGGATGGCAAAAGCAATCATTTTATCGCTTCGGCAGAAGAACTGGATGAAAATCGCTTTGCTTATGCTTATTTGGATTTATCGACAGGCGAAGGTACTAGCGCGATACTAACAGGTACTGAAAAGAATTTAATTCAAGAATTGCAAACGTTATCCATCCGGGAACTCGTTGTACCTGAGCAACTGTTTGTGCTACTGTCAGATTTGGCTGACGTGCATTCCATTTTACTATCCATCGAAGAGACCCAACTCGAAGCACAAGCTGATGAATCCTTTACGGAACATAATCCAGTCGAGGTGCGTGGAGCTTGTCGACGATTGGTGAACTATTTACACCGCACACAAAAACGTTCACTTGAGCATATTCAAGCATTCCAATTCCAGGAACGCGAGGAGCTTTTGACGATAGATTTTCATTCCAAACGCAATTTAGAGCTGGTTCAATCCATTCGTGGTGGTGATCAAAAAGGTTCACTATACTGGTTGCTCGATGAAACAATGACCGCTATGGGTGGACGCAAATTAAAGCAGTGGTTGCATCAACCTTTAGCAAATCGTATGAAAATTGAAGAGCGCTTGGAAATCGTCACTGAAATGCTGGAAGCCTATTTCTCCCGAGCGGATATTCGAGAAAGCTTAAAAGAAGTATATGATTTGGAACGTTTGATTGGTCGCATTTCTTTTGGCACTGCTAGTGGCCGGGACTTAAGTCAATTAAGACAATCGATTCTTCAAATTCCATTGATTAAAACCCAATTGATTGAAAGTGGTAAACCTGCGCTTAAAAAAGCGGCTGACCAGTTAGATGAGTGTGAAGAGCTTTTGAGTTTGCTGCAAGAAGCAATCGCCGATCATCCACCTCTTTCAGTTAAAGAAGGGGATATCATCCGTGACGGTTTTCACGAACGCTTGGACGAGCTCCGCTATGCGAAGAAGAACGGCAAAGACTGGATTGCTGCTCTCGAGTTGAAGGAACGGGAACGGACTGGCATCAAAGGGCTTAAAATAGGCTATAACCGTATCTTTGGGTATTTCATTGAAATCACAAAATCAAATATTCACTTGGCTGATATGGCACGCTACGAAAGAAAACAAACGTTAGCTAATGCGGAACGATATATTACGGATGAACTGAAAGAAAAAGAGTCTTTGATTTTAACAGCAGAAGAAGAAAGTTTAGCATTGGAGTATTCTCTTTTCGTCGACATACGTGAACAAGTGAAACAATACATTCCACAAGTTCAGCAACTGGCAGCCAAGGTAAGTGAACTGGATGTATTTACGAGTTTTGCTGAAGTGTCTGACCAATATCGACTGACTAAACCAAAGTTTCATGACGGTTTGGAACTGAATATCGTTAACGGACGTCATCCTGTAGTTGAAAAAATGATGAACAAACAGCATTATGTACCGAATGATTGTGCCCTGACATCCGAAGAGAATATGTTGCTCATTACAGGACCCAATATGTCGGGTAAAAGTACATTCATGCGACAAGTGGCTATTACGGTCATTATGGGGCAAATGGGTTGCTACGTGCCGGCAGAACAAGCATTGCTGCCTGTGACCGATCAAATTTTTACACGTATTGGTGCAGCGGATGATTTAGCAGCTGGTCAAAGTACCTTCATGGTCGAAATGCTGGAATCCACATACGCAATAACGCATGCGACTGAACGCAGCCTCTTGCTGTTCGATGAAATTGGTAGGGGTACGTCCACTTACGATGGGATGGCTCTCGCTCAAGCAATGATGGAATACATTCATCATGAAATTCGTGCAAATACCTTATTTTCAACACACTACCATGAATTAACGCAGCTCGAAAAACAGCTGGATAAATTAGGCAATGTTCATGTAGCTGCGGTCGAGCAGAGTGGCAAAGTGGTCTTTTTACACAAAGTGAAAAATGGTCCAGCTGATAAGAGTTACGGGATCCATGTGGCGGAACTGGCTCAGTTACCTGAACCGATTCTTGCTAGGGCAAGAGACATTCTTCAAGAGCTTGAAACTGGTAAGGAACATAATCTTAAAGATACACAGTCTTCTGTAAATGAACAATTAACATTCTTCCAAGAAACGAAGAAAGATGCTGAGAATATTTCAAAAGAACCTCAGCAAGAGGATGTCCTGACAACCATAAGAGATTTGGATATTTCCGGAACAACACCGATGAAGGCACTTCAGTTCTTATATGAATTGCAACAAAAAATCGGTAAATAAACGATTCAGAAAGGAGCGGACCCTATGGGACAAATACGATTAATGGACGAACCTTTATCAAATAAAATCGCTGCGGGAGAAGTGGTGGAACGACCTGCTTCCGTCGTGAAAGATCTCGTTGAGAACGCAATTGATGCTGGCAGCACTTCCATTGATGTGTATTTGGAAGAAGCGGGACTGCAGACCATTCAAATAACGGATAACGGAAGCGGGATGGATGGAGAGGATGCAATTCTTTCATTCTCACGACATGCGACGAGCAAAATCTCAAATGAACATGATCTGTTCCGAATTCGAACACTCGGATTCCGTGGAGAAGCACTGGCCAGTATTTCATCGGTATCCAAAGTTTCTTTATGGACTTCAGACGGTGTTTCCACAGGGACAAGCATCGAGATAGAAGGGGGTCACTTAAAAAAACAACAGGCAGGCGCACTTCGTAAAGGTACAGATATCAAAGTGTCGCAGTTGTTTTTTAATACTCCGGCCCGTTTGAAATATATGAAAACGATCCAGACGGAACTTGGGCATATCATTGATTTACTTAATCGACTTGCACTATGCTATCCGTCTATCGCTTTTAAACTGACACATGGAGAACAAGTGCTTCTTCATACAAATGGTCGGGGTGATTTGCAACAAGTCGTTGCAGCTATTTATGGCATGGCCATCGCAAAAAAAATGATTCCTTTTGAAGGGGAATCAGCAGATTACCGAATCCATGGCTATGCGTCATTACCGGAAATCACACGCGCTTCGAAAAATTACCTGACTCTATTTGTCAATGGACGTTGGGTAAAACATTATAGTGTCCAGCAATCAATCGTCAATGCTTACCACACGTTTTTGCCGATTGAACGCTTTCCACTGGTTATCCTTCATATAGAAGGCGATCCATATTTAACAGATGTTAACGTTCATCCTTCGAAACAACAAATTCGTTTGAGCAAAGAAAAAGAGTTGCAACAGTTGGTCGAGGAAACGATTCGGAAGAGTTTGAGATCCGTTATGCGGGCACCTGAAATTGCAGAAAAACCGAAAAAGATGGTTGCGCCAAGCGAACAAATGGATTTGTGGAAATCAAGACCAACACCAACACCAACAACATCTGCTCCATTCCAGCCGATGCAGACTTTCAATAAAAGTCCAGAATCGTTAATGGTGAAAGAGCAGATGGAACCGGTCCAATCTTCACCTGAGCCATCAATCGACCATCTGGTACCAGTATCGTCCAAGGAACCTTTTCCGGAGTTGGATATCGTCGGACAAATCCACGGAACGTATATCGTAGCCCAAAGTGCTGATGGTTTTTACTTAATCGATCAACATGCGGCACAGGAACGGATTAAATATGAATTTTTCCGTGAGAAGGTAGGAGATGTGCAGTCGAATGAAAGACAATCTCTGCTCATCCCTCTGTCCATGCATTATTCTGCTGACGAAGCACTTCGATTAAAAGAATCGGCAAATGAACTTGAAGAAGTTGGGATTTTTCTCGAAGAGTTCGGCCCGACAACGTTTATTGTGCGGGAGTACCCCGTATGGTTTCCGAAAGGGTTCGAAGAAGAGATTGTAAAAGAACTCGTTGAACAAGTACTGACAACCCGTAAAACGGACATCAAGAAATTACGCGAAGATGCAGCCATTATGATGAGTTGCAAACGTTCCAYTAAAGCCAATCACTATTTGACGAGAGAAGATATGGTCAAACTGATGGAAGATCTTAAACATGCCGAGCATCCATTTACATGTCCGCACGGCCGCCCTGTAATTGTTCATTTCTCCACATACGAAATTGAAAAAATGTTCAAACGCGTTATGTAGTGATATAGATCGATTTACAAATGATATTGTTTAAACGAACACTAAATAATGAAGAATCAGAAAGCGACCGAATTTACATATTCGGTCGCTTTTTAAATGAGAATATTAAAAGAAAAGGTTTATCTATCGTGAATTAATAACAGGTTTACACCACGACAAATTCTTGGAGCTCATTTATTACTACTGCGTTTTCTCAATGCTAATCTTTCTTTGTTGTGTATAGGATGGATGTGTTTTTACCTCTTAACGCTCGGGTACCTATTTCTGCAAATTCACTAGCGAGTTCTGCTCTAATACGATCTGGTGCAATTTTTTGATGAGTGGATGTGTTTAAAACTTTCAACGCTTTGGAACCTATTTCTGCAAATTCACTAGCTGTTTCTTCTTTGATAAGACTTTGTGGGATTTTTAAGCTTTTTGGCGTTTGAGGTAAACTGTTTTTGTTATTACTTGTAGCTTTATTATCATCTCTGCCCACATTCCATCTTCCTTTCTTAATTTAGTTTCGTATTAGTTTGTCTTTCGAAGTCATATTCATGTAAACGAATTCTAAAAATTATTTTCCGGTTTTTTTACACTTTTAAAAAACATTTTACAAAGGACAAGTTTGGAAAAAATCGATAATTCAGAGTCCTTTTGGAAAAGTGTAAAAAATTATACCGAATAAATAATTATTATGTGGAATCAAACGGGTGCTTTAGTTAAAGATACGAGGCAGGTTAGTTGTTGAAACTTTTATAAAAGTTATTCGTAAAGATATAAAGAGGAATTAACATTACTTAGAGGTGATTTAGTTTATGTGGGAAAAACCCAAATGTACTATTTGTGATAAAGAGATTAAGGAAGACGACGTTGTTTTTGTGAAAATGCGTTATCCTAAGCGAAAAGGTTTTACTGAAATAAAAGCATATTTAAGCAACGAAGGTAGGTTCATTTGTGAAGATTGTTTTAACAATAAATCCTACTAAATACTTTTTAACAAAAGGATGCTTTAGTTGAATAAGGACTACTAAAAAATGCTCAAACTTTTTAAAAAAAACGAAATAACTAATAATCATTTTGATCAATCTTTTTTCAAAATGGCTTCTTTCTATCGTGAAATATGGGTTTGCGAAGTGTTTTTAATCAAACTTTTTTTGAAAGAAGCATAGGAGGAAGTAAAAGCTCTATAAAGAAAATCGGCTGTATCCAATGGGGATAACTGGTTTTATAAATATTTTGAAAATCCAGTTGACAGCCCATCTACTACGTGTTACGATATACCTGTAGTAGGTCATACTGGATACCGACATCACTGAATAGTGAGGTTGCAAAAATATTATTAAGGAAAATAGTTGACACCTCCGCTACTCGGTGTTACGATATACATGTAATAAGCAATACTGAATAGCGTGATTTCGCAAAAGCTATTCAGTAAAAATCTCCCCTTAGTACTAAGTTATACTGAATATAAGTCAGACGAAATAGAGGAGGAACTGAACATGGAAAATTTAACTGAAATGCTGAAGGGTTCGCTGGAAGGCTGCGTGCTGGAAATCATCAGCCGCCATGAAACCTATGGCTACGAGATTACCCGCCGCCTGAACGATCTTGGGTTTACTGAAGTCGTGGAAGGGACGGTCTACACCATCCTCGTGCGATTAGAAAAGAAAAAACTGGTGAGCATAGAAAAAAAACCGTCAGATATGGGACCGCCCCGCAAGTTTTACTCACTTAATGAGTCTGGCCGCCAGGAACTTGAATTGTTTTGGAAAAAATGGGATTTTGTATCATCAAAAATCAACGTCTTAAAGTCAATATAGCTTCATAAGATATTTCGTACGATATGAGTGTCTTGTTCAGCTTTATAAAAAAGGAGGAAAAATAACATGATGGAAATGTTCAAAAAAATGATTGGTGATAAAAAAGAATACAAGATGATGATGGCACGGGTTGAAGTCCTGCCAGAGGACTACCAGTTTGTATTTAAGAAAATTCAAAACTACATGTGGAATTTCTCAGCGGGCAGCGGGATGGATATGCTGCACATACAGTATGAATTAATCGAGTTGTTCGAAGCCGGCGCGGCGGATGGCAGACAAGTGCTGGAAATCACTGGGGACGACGTGGCATCCTTTGCCGACGAACTAGTGGCAAATGCTAAAACCTATGTCGCCAAGTATCGTGAAGATTTGAATCAGAGTATCATGAAGCGATTGGGAAAAAATAAATTCAATAGATAATACCGACTGAATAGCTGGTTACAAATGTTTGAATTACCACCTTCGCTATTCAGTTATATTTTCACCCGGTAATAAGTTATACAGATTATCAGTCAGACTAAATAGAAGAGTATAGGTAATCTAGCCGTCAGATATGGGGCTGTCCCGCAAGTTTTACTCACTTAATTAGTCTGGCCGACAGGAACTTGAATTGTTTTGGGAAAAATGGGATTTTGTATCATCAAAAATCAACGTCTTAAAGTCAATCTAGCTTCATAAGATATTCCGTACAATATTTTTGGAGTGTCTTGTTCAGCTTTATAAAAAAGGAGGAAAAATAACAT
>NZ_JBFUJC010000157.1:0-7161 GCF_056401595.1 Paenisporosarcina sp. P4_E4_2
GTTGTGGCACAACGTCTTGTACGTAAAGTTTGTCGTGATTGTGCAGAGAAACAGGAGCCTACTATCCGTGAAATTGATATTTTCCAGAAACGTGGACTAGAAATTCAAACGGTTTCAAGAGGAAAAGGGTGTCCATCATGCGGCATGACAGGTTACCGTGGTCGTATGGCCATTCATGAAGTACTAATCATTGATGACCAAATTAAAAGTGTCATCAACCGAGGTGGTACTGCAGCAGAAATTCGAGAAATTGCCCAAGCCAATGACACCATCTTCTTAATAGACGACGGACTGATGAAAGTAAGAGATGGCCAAACAACGACAGAAGAAATTCTGCGTGTTGCCCTCCAAGATTAGGTGAGAAAATGAGAGAATCAGTAGATATTTTATTAACCAATGCTTTTCAACAAAAAGCATCGGATATTCATATAACAGTTGGCGTTCCTCCTGTATTTCGTGTGCAAGGAGAACTTGTCAAATTCGGTTCCACTCCAATAACCCCGGAAATGTCGAGGGATATGGCTAAAGCAATTACACCCGATAAGTTATGGGATACGTTTTTGGAGCAAGGTGAGTTGGATTACTCACACGAAGTTGAAAACATAGCGCGTTTTCGTGTGAATGCTTTTCATCAAAAAGGCAAGATTTCGATTGCTTTTAGGACCATTCCGCAAGTCATTCCGACAGTCGAGCAATTGCAAATGCCGAATACGCTGAAGAAATTAGCGGAAACGAAGCAAGGGCTTATTTTGGTAACAGGTCCAACTGGTTCTGGGAAGTCGACTACGTTAGCTGCGATGATCAAACATATGAACACGGATATGAACTTACATATCATTACGCTGGAAGATCCGATTGAGTATATGCACGAACATGGAACAAGTATTATTGACCAACGTGAAGTCGGATTTGATACTAAATCATTCTCGAATGGTCTTCGTGCAGCACTACGTCAAGATCCAGACGTCATTCTCGTAGGGGAAATGCGTGACTTGGAAACCATCAGTATTGCCATAACAGCGGCTGAAACTGGTCACTTAGTTTTGGGTACTTTACATACGTCAAGTGCCGCATCGACGATTGAACGTATTATCGATGTGTTTTCACCAGAACAGCAAGCGCAAGTACGTACTCAGCTTGGTGGCGTGTTGAAAGCGGTAATTAGTCAACGATTAATCAAGACAGCAGATGGCAAAGGTCGTCGAGCGGCTACTGAAATCTTGATTACAAATCCAGCAATTTCTAACTTGATCCGTACTGCGAAAGTACATCAAATTCCGAACGTTATTTTGACGAATCGAGCTGCTGGCATGCACATGATGTCAACTTCCTTAAAAGAGCTAGTAGAGTCCGGCCAAATTACACAAGTAGCGGCACAACCGTACCTTGAAGGGGACGAGCATTAATGGCGCGCTTTCAATATGTAGGTCGTGACCGTAAAGCTGTGCGAAAAGGAATTATTCAAGCAGCGAACCAACGTGAGGCAATCGTGAAACTTCGTGACGAAGGCATTCGCATCACTGAAATCAAACAAATGGCTGAAACTGCTCTTCAAAAAGATATTGTCATCGGGAATCCCGTCAAGCGGGAACAATTCATCATGTTTTTGAGACAATTCGCCACGTTAATGCGTGCAGGTGTAACGATAGTTGACTCCGTTGTCATTCTATCTCAACAAGTAGAGTCAAAAGCTTTACGACGTGCACTGGTTGAAATTGCTGATGATTTAAAAAGCGGTAATTCTTTATCTGATGCAGCTCGGAAATTTCCTAGGATTTTTGAACCGCTCGTCATCAACCTTTTGCAAGCGGGTGAGTTAACTGGATCAATCGATGAATCATTAGATCGTTTGGCAACTCATTTTGAAAAAGCATATGTGACCCGTCAAAAAGTAGTTTCTGCAATGACTTATCCTATTATTGTTGCTGTATTGGCGGTAGGGGTAGTTATATTCCTGTTGACGTCAATCGTTCCAATGTTCGTTGAAATGTTTAATGATTTTGGTGGGGAATTGCCACTCATCACCAGATTCGTAATGGGTGCAAGTGATTTTGTACAAAATTATTGGTATATATTGATTGCGATAGTTGCGATATTAGTAGGTGGTTTATGGCTAATGCGAAGAGATGAAAAGGGACGTTACATGCTTGATACTTTTTTATTACGTATGCCTATTTTTGGCAACATCTTAAAAAAAGCCGCCCTGGCCAGAATGACACGGACATTAAGTTCACTATATTCCAGCTCAGTTCCTATTTTAACTGCTTTAACTATGGTTGAGCGTGTAGTTGGTAACGAAGTAATAGGGAAAGTGATTCTTAAATCTCGAGACGGGCTAGAAAGAGGAGAGTCGATGACAGGACCAATGATGAGTCATTGGGCATTCCCGCCATTGATTCCCCACATGATTTCGATTGGGGAACAAACTGGCGCTCTTGATCACATGCTAGAGCGGGTTGCTGAATTCTATGAAAAAGAAGTCGATGCGGAAACTGATAAGCTCAAAGCACTGATTGAACCTTTGATGATTGTCTTATTAGCAGGACTTGTTGGTACTATCGTTCTGGCAATCTTATTACCAATGTTTGGTCTATTTGAGAATGTAGATAATATGTAAATAATTCAAAAATAATATAATAAAAATGAGCATAAAGTCTATTTATCTATATATTTCGACATATAAAGGTGCTATTATGAAATTGTACTGGTATAAGTACCATTTTATAGAAAAAGGGAGGCTTATAGGATGAGAAAATTCATTCAAAACAAATTAAAAGAACAAAAAGGTTTGACATTAATTGAGCTTCTTGCAGTAATCGTTATCTTAGCGATTGTTGCAGCAATTGCGATTCCGGCAATTGGTAATATTATTGAAAATAGTCGTAATGGCGCGGTTAAATCGGATTATCAAAATGCATTAGCTGCAGCTAATGTTTATTTTACAGAAAATCCTAAAGGGGAAACTCCAGCAAATGCAACAGCAACTGTAACGGTAGGAACATTACTCTCACAAACTTACTTGGATGATAAAGGATCTCTTGCTGATGCTGTGGTCATTACTAAAGTGTCGGGAGGAAATACAATCTCTGGTGCTACAACTGATGGGAAATATGAAATTAAAACTGCACTGACAAACGCTAAATTGGGTAAAATAGCAAATAAAGATTTTACAGGTACTGATATAAAATAATTACCTCGGAGCTGATCCCATGAATTTCACACCTTCGTTCCTAAACAAACGCTCACGCGTGGCGACGGTTACAATTGAAGAAGATGCGATCCGAATGGTGGAAGTGAAGTCAACGTCTCCTTTGCATGTAGTTTGTGCAGAGGAGCGTTCTTTGCCTCCTGGCGTTGTTACGGATGGCAAAATTGTGGACGCGGATACGCTGGTGTCTATTTTGTGCGAGGCTGTGGAAGAATGGAAGCTTTCCCGCAAATCCGTTCGGTTCTTAGCACCAGACGAATATGTGATTATCCGCAAACTATCATATCCTCCCGATGTTCGAAGTGATGAGTTGAAAGGCCACTTCTTTATTGAAATTGGTTCGACACTTTATTTACCTTTTGAAGACCCCGTATTTGATGTGGTCCCTTACACTGCATCAACTGATACAAAAGAAGCGATATTGATTGCTTCTAAAGAGAGCATTTTAAATACATATGAAGACGCTTTTGAAGACGTCAAAATGAAACCTCTTGTGGCCGATATTGGACCACTTGCCCTGTATCGTTTGGCATATTCCCAATATGCCTATACCGGTAAAGAGCATATTTTACTATTGGATGTTAAAAACGATAAATATACCGTTTCGATTTTCCATCAACATTTCCCATTATTCATGCGACCTGTTGAAGTGAATGAACCTGACGAGTCGAATTTCTTCAGTGGAGCACAAACATCAAAGATGGACTCACTTCTATCTGAAGTCTCAAAGCTCATCAATTTCTATCGCTACAATATGAACCAAGGAAATGAAGGCATCACACATATTTTGCTTAACGGTGAAATGGATAATTGGGAAGAACTATTGCGACAAATGGAACTCCAGTTCGAAGTTCATACTTCCACAGTTGTTCGCGAAAAGATTTATATGGAAGATGGAAAAGCCATCCCGATACGCTTTAATCGAGCACTCGGACTTGCGTTGAAAGAGGTGTAAGGATGTTAGTCGATATTAATTTACTTTCCGAAAAAGAACGGGATCGTCCCGCCTTTGTCGTGGCTGCCATCTTACTGATTATCATCGGCCTATTCGGAGGGCTCGTTTTTTATTTCCTAGGAAATTCTTATGAGAACAAGGCACAAGTGCTGATTGCCCAAAGTGTAGAGGTTGCCAGTCAGCAAGCTGCCATTCAAGAACAGATGCTGACAACGGAAGCATTGAACGATACTCAAAAGCTGCAAAAAACAGTTGATTGGGCGGAAGCTTATCAATATGATACTTTACCTTTAATTAGAGAACTAACTTCACTACTTCCTGAACGAGGATTTTTCATGAACTTTTCGTTTACATCACCAAGTGAAGCACTAGTTGACGTGCAATTTGATACATCGCGTGAAGCAGCGTTTTATTTAACCCAATTAAAAGCATCTGAGATGATTACTGCCGTTAGCTTATCAACCCTTACATATCAACCGTTGGAAGAAACAAAGGAAGAAGAAACTGATGGCACTGCGACACCAGTCGAACCTGTTATGCCCCGTTATTTAGCTTCATACTCAATCACTTTTTTAGATACACGTATGCCAGCTGAAGGGACTGCGGTACCAGTGGATCCGAATGCACCTCCTGTTGAAGGGGAAACCCCAGCGGATGAACAGCCAGCTGAGCCACCTGTAACTGAAACGCAACCTCCTGGAGACGATGCGCAAGGAGATGATGTAAATGAGTAGTCTGACACGTAAACAAAAAGAAGTCGGCCTGATCGTGCTATCCAGTTTATTTTGTATAGCAATTCTTACCTATTCATATTTCACATTCTACTCTCCCAAAAAAGAGAGTTTAGCTGTCGCTGAAACGACGCTCACAACGGATCGACAAGTATTGTTTGCGCTGGAACAACAACTGGCTGATCAGCCTGAAATTCCAGTCGTCAGTTCGCTTGAATTACAAAAGAAAGTGCCCGTTGATCCATTATCGGAACTTGTTTTATTGCAAATTGAGAAAGCGGAAGTTGTCTCACAGTCACTTGTTCAATCTGTGAGCTTTACAGAAGGACCATTTGTCATTGAATCCCCTCCAGAAGGGGTTGAGACACTTCAGGAACTTCTTGTGAGTTTGTCGATTGAAACGCCTACCTATACGACATTGGAGACTTTCATCGATGAACTTGAAAAATTGGATCGCGTATTAATCGTTGATTCGATTCAGTTCAGCTCTTCTGGTGAAGTGACAACCGATGAACAAGAAGATGAGAAATTACAACTGACGCTGACATTCTCTGCATTTTATCGACCAGACCTAACCGAACTACTCGAAGAAGGTCCTAAAGTTGATACACCACCTCCAGCAGAAAAAGGGAATCCGCTTCCTGCGAATAATGGTGTTGTTACTGGAGAAGTAGAGTCGAGTGAAGATGAAACTGCAATGGTGGTAGGTCAGATTATCGAGAACAATGAAATGGATGAAGAAGCAACTTCCGATTCAGACACGGTATCCAGTAATTTTGAATCACAAACCTACACAGTTCAACCTGGCGATACATTATACTCTATTTCTATTGAATACTATGGAGATCGATCAGGCGAACGGAAAATCAAACAAGCAAACGGTTTACATTCAAACAAAATCGTAGCAAATTCAACTCTAGTCATTCCAAAATAACGAAACAAAAACTGGAGAGCGTACGTTGCCTCCAGTTTTTGTGTGATTGAGAGGTATGTATGGACATTCTATATACAACATTATTTTTCATATACGGACTTATTTTTGGCTCTTTCTACAATGTCGTCGGATTGCGTTTACCGAAAAATGAATCGATTGTGACGCCGCCGTCGCACTGCACGATTTGCGATCGACGTTTGACGATCAAAGATTTGGTTCCGGTATTTTCATTTGTTTTCCTGAAAGGGAAGTGTCGGGGATGTGGGACAAAAATCAATTGGATTTACCCCGTGATAGAACTTGTGACGGGAGGTTTGTTTGCCTTCGCATTCTATCAACTAGGTTTCTCGTGGGAACTGATTGTTGCAATTTTGTTTATATCGATGCTCGTCATCATCACGGTATCAGATCTTGCTTATATGCTTATCCCAGATAAAGTCCTGTTGTTCTTTGGTGTTTTATTAATTATTGCGCGGATTTTATCTCCACTAGAGCCTTGGTGGGACAGCATCATTGGTGCTGCCGGAGGCTTTGGAATCCTGTTACTGATTGCGATTTTGWCGAAAGGCGGAATGGGTGGTGGCGATATTAAATTGTTCGCGGTCATCGGTCTTGTGCTTGGAATGATTCCGACTTTATTGACATTGTTCTTTGCTGCATTTATTGGTGCAATCGTTGGCGTTATTCACTTGCGCCGCTCAAAACAAGGGCGCAAAACGCCAGTGCCTTTTGGTCCGTCTATTGCACTCGCAGCCATCGTTGTCTATTTTTATGGGAAACAAATACTCGATTGGTATATAAATTTGTTAGTTTAACTCGAAAACTTTTTTGGACAAGCCGACACCGGTCTTGTCTTTTTTTATTGCTCAAATGGTAGCGTTAAAGAAAAACGGGGTGATCAATTGCGTCTTTCAAAAACGTTCTCAAAGTTTTCATACACATTGGCAATCATACATGGTTTTCTTATCGGAGCTGTTTCGATTGGCATATTCGCAATCTTTATTCAGTGGCAGGATAATTCGAAAGCTGAGACTCCTGAGACATCCGCAACGACTGACAAACCAGAACAAGTCGAGGTGACTGCACCGCCAAATACGACAACACCGACTCAATTTTATGCGAAGCAACACGGTGTATTTACCACAGCCGACGGGGCTACTGCCTTGCTTCAATCAAATCCAGCAATGAAATCCGCAGCCATTGTCATCACGGATGGAAAATATTTTGTGTGGTCCGCAGCAAGCACCGTGGAAAGTGAAGTGAAAGTGGAAGGCAGCACGGAGTCTTTCGTGAAACCATTCCGGATCAATTCGGCAGCATGTACCGAACAAGC
>NZ_JBFUJC010000158.1:0-7026 GCF_056401595.1 Paenisporosarcina sp. P4_E4_2
GGTCAGTACAGCTTGGCGATATGACGATTGAAGCTGGCAAGAAAGCAAAGAACTTAAAATCGATCCGTCAGCAAATTGGCATCGTTTTTCAATTTCCTGAACATCAATTGTTTGATGAGACTGTCTTGAAAGATATCATGTTTGGTCCTTTAAACTTTGGCGTACCAAAAGAAGAGGCGGAACGACGGGCACGTGTCTTAGCTGACCAACTGGGTTTACCTGAAGAAGTACTGGATAAGTCACCGTTCGATTTGTCGGGTGGTCAAATGCGACGAGTGGCCATTGCGGGTGTGTTGGCGATGGAACCTAGCGTCTTGGTATTAGATGAGCCTACAGCAGGTTTGGACCCTCGTGGACGTCAGGAAATCATGGATTTGTTCCACCAACTGCATGTAGAAAAAGGATTAACCACGGTTTTGGTAACCCATTCTATGGAAGATGCGGCGCGCTATGCAGATCGAGTAGCGATCATGCATGATGGCCGATGTGTTCTAAGTGGCGATCCGGTCACTATTTTCGGAAATGAAGAGAGACTTGCTGAATATCATTTAGCAGCACCACGTGTTGTACGTTTCCAACGTCAAGTTGAAGCTCGACTAGGTTATCCATTGGACAGACTCTGCTTGACAGAAGAACAGTTAGCGCTGGAAATAAGTCGTGTCGTCCAAAGGGAGCGTGATTCCTTATGATGGAAAAAATGATATTTGGTCGTTATATTCCAGGGGATTCATTTGTACATAAACTGGACCCTCGTTCGAAACTGATATTTGTCTTTTTGTTTATTGCCATTGTCTTTTTGGCAAACAATGCTGTGACATATGCATTAATTCTTGCATTCACTTTAGGAACTGTTTTGCTATCACGTATTCGACTATATTTCTTAATTAATGGGTTGAAACCCATCATGTTTTTACTCATATTTACTTTCCTGATACACATCTTCTTTACAAAAGAAGGAGACTTATTGTGGAAATGGCAGTTTATCGAAGTGTATGAAGAAGGACTGAGACAAGGTATTTTCATTTCCACTAGATTTTTGGTTCTGGTCTTTATCACATCCATTTTAACACTGACCACTTCGCCGATTTCAATAACAGATGGAATGGAAGTTCTATTGAACCCATTCAAACGTTTCAAATTACCCGTGCATGAACTCGCGTTGATGATGTCTATTTCGTTGCGCTTTATTCCAACGTTGATGGATGAAACTGATAAAATTTTGAAAGCCCAGATGGCCCGCGGATCCGATATTAGTACGGGCTCCATCAAAGAGCGAATCAAGGCGGTTGTGCCGTTACTTATCCCTTTGTTTGTCAGTGCATTTAAACGGGCTGAAGATTTAGCTGTAGCGATGGAAGTACGTGGCTACCGTGGTGGAGAAGGGCGAACACGATACCGTCAATTAAAGTGGGATTGGCGCGATAGTACGGCACTCGCCATGTTAGGGATATTAACTTTATTACTATGGTGGCTCCGATCGTAAAACTGGAGGGAAAAATGCAGTGAAACGCTTAAAAGCAATTATCATGTATGACGGCTATGGATTTGCCGGCTATCAAGTACAGCCTAATGCTCGAACGGTACAGCTCGAACTGGAGCGTGTCCTGACAAAAATGCACAAAGGGACAATCGTCCGTGTTGTGGCAAGTGGTCGGACAGATGCCGGAGTTCATGCGACTGGACAAGTCATCCATTTTGATACCGACCTGCAATTTCCCATCGAGCGATGGCAACGGGCACTAAATGTTCAGCTGCCCGGCGATATCCGAGTGGTGTCTGTGGAAGAAGTATCAAGTGACTTTCATGCCCGATATGGTACTTCAGGCAAAGTATATCGATACAAATGGGGCTTAGGAGACGTTGAGAGCCCTTTTAAGCGTCATTACGTCGTTTATATGCCTGGAACCAATCCGGACATCGAGCGAATGAGAGAAGCCGCTCAAGCGTTTTTAGGCACACATGATTTTACGAGTTTTTGTTCAGCTCGCACAGAAGTAATCGACCGGGTTCGAACCATCAAACGATTGGAATTGATTGAAAGTGAGCAGGGTGAGCTTCATATGGTGATTGAAGGCGACGGGTTTTTATATAATATGGTTCGCATCATTGCGGGGAATTTGTGGGAAGTTGGGATTGGTCGTCGTGAGCCGGGCGACATGGTACTAATGCTTGCCGCAATGGATCGCAAAAAGGCCGGTAAAACCGCGCCGGCACACGGTTTGTACTTGGAATCTGTATTTTATTCCGTATGAAGCAACACGTCCAGGTGTTTTAAAATAATTCCTTGACTTTTTGTTCCATACGTTATATGATGACACATGGTATTTCATTAACCCCACAATAAGCCCCGAAACTTGTTGTTGATGATGATATAGAAAATTTCAAATCAGATTAGATCGAATTAGGAGGACAAAATACATGCGTACAACATTCATGGCTAAAGGTCACGAAGTAGAGCGTAAATGGTTAGTAGTAGACGCAGAAGGCCAAACACTTGGTCGTTTAGCTTCTGAAGTAGCTGCTATCTTACGTGGAAAAAACAAACCAACATTCACACCACACGTTGACACAGGTGATCACGTGATCATTATCAACGCTGAGAAAATCGAATTGACTGGTAAAAAATTGACAGACAAAATTTACTACCGTCATACACAATTTGCTGGTGGATTGAAAAAACGTACTGCATTACAAATGCGTACAAACTACCCAACAAAAATGCTTGAATTAGCAATCAAAGGGATGCTTCCTAAAAACTCTTTAGGTCGTCAAACGTTCACTAAACTTCACGTATACGCTGGAGCAGAACATCCACATGCAGCACAAAAACCAGAAGCTTATGAGCTTCGCGGATAATCATAGAGGAGGATACAACCTTGGCACAAGTTCAATATATCGGCACAGGTCGTCGTAAAAGCTCAACTGCACGTGTACGTTTAGTACCGGGCGAAGGCAAAATCGTAATCAACAAACGTGACGTAGAAGACTACGTACCATTCGCAACATTACGCGAAATCATCAAACAACCATTAGTAGCAACTGAAACAGTTGGAAGCTACGATATCCATGTAAACGTTAATGGTGGTGGATACACMGGTCAAGCAGGCGCAATCCGTCATGGTATTGCTCGTGCACTACTTCATGTAGATCCTGATTTCCGTCCAGCATTGAAATCTGCAGGATTGTTAACTCGTGACTCACGCATGAAAGAACGTAAAAAATACGGTCTTAAAGGCGCTCGTCGTGCACCTCAGTTCTCAAAACGTTAATCTTCGGATTTTCAAAAACCCTTTCCCGTTCGTGGGAGAGGGTTTTTTTGTGTATGGAAAATTGTTTTGACCACAGATCATAACTCAATGTACCTTTAAAATTTGTTAAGGTTTGCTGTTTTGTAAATATAGATTTTACTCGTCTTAACTGTTGTTCTAATTATACGTATTCGTTGATATTAATGAATATAAGCAATCGGAGGAGGATAATTAATAGCAATTGTGTACACAAATTACGCTCCTATTGTGATTAAAAAAGGAAGGGAATTGAATAAGTGAAATCGAGCAAATTAAATGCAAGAATTATCGGAGTGCTTTATATTGTTGCGACGGTTGCGGCAATCATAGGGCTTATTTTGTATAATCCGATTCTCAATGACCCTGATTACCTCGTTTCGGGAGCTAAAAACGAAAACCAGATAATACTTGGGGCGATTTTTGAGTTGATTCTGGCCTGTTCTGCTATTGGCACAGCCATTATGCTATATCCATATATAAGAAACCAAAATGAAAGCATTGCACGTGGGTATGTGTGCTTCCGTTTTTTTGAAGCTGTTCTCATTGTAATTGGCATAGTCAGCGTACTTTCTCTATTGACGTTAAGCCAGGTATTCGTAAGTTCAGATAATCCGAGTATATCCACATATCAAACTTCAGGCACATTGTTACTGGCAGTTCATGACTGGACTTTTATTTTGGGTCCCAACTTTATGTTAGGTGTAAACACTTTGATGTATAGCTATTTGCTTTATCAATCTAAACTTGTACCCCGATTTATATCCGTCATGGGCCTTGCAGGAGCATCAATGATTATAATCGCAGCTTTGTTAGAAATGTTCGGAGTGATTCAGCAGGTTTCAACATGGGGAACCATCCTGGCAATCCCGATCTTCTTCTTTGAAATGATATTAGCGGTATGGCTGATCGTGAAAGGGTTCAATTCAAAAACGCTTCAATCTGCTTCGGTTTCATAATTGTTTACATGAACTTTTTAATTGTACCTCAGTTCTCAAAACGTTTATCATCGGATTTTCAACAACCCTTTCCCATTCGTGGGCGAGGTTTTTTTGTTTTATCAATGTTTCCTTTTTATCTAATACTTTTAAGTTTGTTGCATAAAATAGCGAGGATGAACTTTATGAGGGACCGGGAGTATACCAAATTATGTAACGGGGGAAGAAAAATCGGTTATTATATTACGGTTGAAGAGAATGTGAATATTTACGTTGAGGATTTGAATCCTGGAAATGGCAAGCCCATTCTGTTTTTGCATGGATGGCCAGCCAATCATAAAATGTTTGAATATCAGTTCGATCAGCTCCCTGCAATGGGTTACCGCTGTATCGGAATCGATCATCGGGGATTTGGAAAATCTGATCGCCCTTGGGATGGTTATAATTATGATCGAATGGCTGATGATGTACGAGTTATAATCGATACGCTGCAATTGGAGGATGTCATTCTAGCTGGTCACTCAATGGGAGGCGCAATTGCCATACGCTATATGGCCCGCCATGAAGGCCATAAAATTTCAAAGTTGGCTCTTTTTGGCGCAGCTGCACCTTCCTTTACCAAACGTCCTGATTTTCTATATGGAAAAACAACAGAAGAAGTAGATCAATTGATTCAAGAAACATACACCAATCGACCGCAAATGCTGGCTGGTTTTGGAGATGTTTTTTTCGCAAGGTATCTAACTGAAAGTTTTATTGATTGGTTTCAGAGTCTAGGATTAGAAGCTTCCGGTCATGCAACTGCCATGTGTCTCTTGGCACTAAGGGATGAAGACTTACGAAATGATCTAGCCGAAATCCATGTGCCTACCGCCATTTTCCATGGGAAACAAGATAAAGTATGTCCATATGTATTAGGGGAGTTTATGCATGTGGGTATAAAAGGATCGGAACTCATTCCTTTTTATTACAGTGGGCATGGATTGTTCTATTGTGAGATGAAAAAATTTAATAGGGAGCTTGTTCGTTTTATCGGATAAAAAAGGAACAATTTAGCAGAAGGCTTCACTTATTAATAAGTTTAGTTGTTTGCAGGATGACAGAAGGACTTTTCAATTTGAAATATTTACGAAAAGTAATCATATACATTCAGTAAGGTGATTTTAAGAAGGTGGAATAGCATGCCCTTTATACATAAAACGATATCGATTGTTGTTGGAAGTTTGTTGATGGCAATAGGCGTGAACGTTTTTCTGATTAACCATGAGTTATTGGATGGTGGCACTTTTGGGATGGGGTTAATATTGCATTACCTGACAGGGATGCAAGTGGGATTGCTGGTGATCTTGTTGAGTGTTCCTGTATTGATTCTTGCTTTGTTTTATAATCGATCTTTTTTATACAATAGTATTCACGGTATGCTGATCTCTTCCTTTGTAGTGGATTTAACGTATAATCCGTTACGGGCTTTAGGATATGTTCTGGATCAAAATCCGTTAGGGAGCGCGGTACTAGGGGGCATATTTGTTGGTGCTGGAATCGGACTCATGCTTCGTTACGATACCAGTATTGGCGGAACGGATTTGCTGGGACAAATTATAGCAAATTATTTGAAAATCAATCCCGGAGTGATTATCTTTATGATTGATTTCATTATAGTTTTTACAGGTTACTTTTTAATTGACGACAGCTCCTTGGTTTTATCGTTTATCACAGTAATCTGTGTTGGGACGATGACCAGTCTGCTAGCTATGAAGAGTAAAAAGGTAAAAGTGCCTGTTATTTCATTTGGAGTTTGATTATAAAAGAGTCGGAGTGTTTTCTGGGCTTTCGAACAAATAGAAATTTATAAAATGGCCGCAATCCTCTTTTGAGGTTTGTGGCCATTTATTTAGAGTTTAACATATGAGTTCTCAAATGATAATGGTTTCAAATGTCACATCTGGAATATCTCTGGAACCGAAAATTAGAAGGGAAATGAACACAACAAGTAAAATAACATTCACAAATTTCACTCCATCAAAACTGGAATTCCTTTTAGCATCAAAACAATTCAAATGTATCACTTCCTTTTTTTATTCATTCGTTTACTTAGGGCATCAAACATTTCGTCAAGGGTCATGTCACCGTTTTTATCCAAAAAATCAGCCATCTGATTCGTTTTGTCATCTTCTTTACTTCGATATTTCCCGATTAATGTGACATCAACGTTGGGGGAATTGCGAAATAGAGTGACTGCATCCACTTTAAGCTTTCCGAGGAGAAGCAGGGAAGCGGTGATTATTTCAAGGTCTTTCCCTTTCAATAAGTCATGCAGGGTGTATTTTGAATTTAACTGTTTGCGAAACTGATCGTCATTCATGCTGGAATTCCCCCCTCTTACTATCGTATGTAATTTAACGAGAAAGGTTTGTAGAACTCATCCCTATAGTGAATAGGCAATCTTACATTCGGAAATAATGAAAAAGGCGATGCAGTAATAGGAAGGGGAAGTTACATATGAATCTGGATGATTATAGTTTTTTAGAGATGATTGTTAGAACGACCGTTACTTTTGTGGTCTTGCTTGGTCTTGCACGGCTTTTAGGTAAGGAACAATTAAGTCAGTTAACCTTTTTTAATTACATAACCGGTATCACTATTGGTTCGATAGCTGGTGAAGTGGTTGCACATGACGATACTCATTATTTCAATGCGATAACATCATTGATTTGGTGGTCTATTCTAACAGTGATTTTCAGTTATATATCAATGAAATCAGCCAAGGCAAAATCATTACTCGATGATAAACCGATGATTGTCAT
>NZ_JBFUJC010000159.1:0-6951 GCF_056401595.1 Paenisporosarcina sp. P4_E4_2
GTTGCTTAAGCAGCCCTTTTTTATTATTGAACTAACGGGGTAGTTTAGTTCAATAATAAGACCTGAGATTATGCTGGAATTTTTTATATTAATGAAAAATAAATTTCTAAGGGGACTTACATATGAGTGGAATTGCGAAAACTCCTGAACCACCTTATTACGCAGTGAGTTTTTCTTCACAAAGAACTGAAGGAGATAATGGTTATGGCAGAATGGCGGATAAAATGGTGGAATTAGCTTCTCAGCAGAATGGATTTTTAGGTGTCGAAGATGCACGGGATGAAGGACTAGGAATTACTGTTTCGTATTGGGATTCTTTACAATCCATAAAAGAATGGAAGGAAAATTCTGCCCATAGAGTAGCACAAAATAAAGGGAAATCTGAATGGTATAAAAACTTTTCTCTCAGAGTTTGTAAAGTAGAGAGACATAACTTCTTTGAAATTTGACAATGTTACTTATTCAACTATCGGGTGCTTTAGTTAAAGATTATCGGGCTGCTTAAGCAGCTCTTTTTCTTATTCAACTAACGAGGCAGCGCACTTTAAAAAGGATTACTGCAATTTCGTTTCAAGTGAATAGATGTTGGGAGGGTTTTGGGTGATTAATGTGGTGATTAGAAGGCCAAGTATTGAGGACATTAAACAGTTAAATGAATTTTTTAGAATTGTTATTATTGATACGTTTAATAAGGAAGGTATAGGGGAGAAGTCGGATGATATTAATGATGAAATTAAAGTTAAGAAAAAATACTTAGAAAGTGATTTTGACAGCAATGGTAAAAAAAGATATTTTTTGATTGCTTTAGATGGTGATAAAATTATTGGTTCAATTGAATACGGCCCAGCAAGCGATCTCATTAGTGATTGTACAAACAATACTTTCAAAGAGCTAATTGAAATAGGTACAGTATTTGTTCTTCCTGACTACCAGAGGATTGGGGTAGGGAATTTGCTATTAAATAAAATGTATTTTACTTTACAGAATAAAGGCATAGAAGAATTTTGTTTAGATAGTGGATATACTAGTTCACAAAAAATCTGGAAAAAGAAGTTTGGAGAACCTGATTACTTGTTAAAGGATTATTGGGACGAAGGGTATGATCATATGATTTGGAGAGTCAAGGTTAGCGAACGGGTTTAGAATGAGAAGTAAAGAAGCATAAGTGCTTAATCAACTAACGGTGCTGGAGTTTAAGCTCAATGAGCAGCTAGTTAGCTCACCAGAAGGTTGCTGAAGCCATGACAAAATGGACTATTTATTTTTTGAGATCGTAAACTTTTATTTGGTATCTTTACCTAATCTTTATTTCGTCAGGCTATACTTTTTTGAAACAGAATTAAAAATTAAATTTATTGAAACTCAAATATTGAAAGAAGTTAGTACATTACCATTGGTAAACAATTAAATAACAATGGTAAAGTTGCAACATTTTTCTTATTTCCGGTTTTTTCCCTTTTAAATCTACTCCCGTTCTTAATAGGAACGATTTATTCATTTAAGTAATGGAGTAATCGAAGAGTTATTGGATAAAATCTAAGAATAAGGAGCATCGAAAGAGAGTGTGAATTGATAATGCAGTACAAAATTTTAATAGTAGAAGATGAGACTATTTTACGTGAAATTGTGAAAGACTATTTCCTAAACGAGGGTTATGAGGTGGTTGAAGCCATTGACGGTGAACAAGCATTAGAATCATTTCAAAAACATGATTTTCATCTAATTATTCTTGATATCATGTTGCCAAAAGTAGATGGATGGACTGTTTGTAGAAGAATCCGTAAGGAATCAAAGGTTCCAATCATCATGTTAACTGCACGTGTTGATGAGGATGATACATTACTTGGGTTTGAGCTAGGTGCTGATGATTATGTTACAAAGCCATATAGTCCACCAATTTTATTAGCAAGAGTCAAACGTTTACTTGAAAGTCGATATCGATTGAATGAAGGATCAATAGATACTTTAACTAAAAATGGTATTACAGTAGATTTTTCTTCAAGGCTAGTAAAGGTAGAAGGAGTAATTATTAATTTAACACATACCGAATTTGAAATCTTAACATATTTAATGCAAAATCAAGGAATCGTGATTACAAGAGAACAACTCTTATATAAGATTTGGGGACATGACTACTTTGGTGATGATCGAACGATCAATACACATATTCGTAATTTACGAGCGAAATTAGGAAGCAAATCAAAACTGATTTCAACGATTATTCGAACAGGATATAAGTTTGAGGAGAGTTTATGAAATACGGTATTGTTTTAAAATTATTTTTATTAACAACAACGTTATGTTTGTTAATTACAGGTACAATTTATATTGGTCAGACCATCTTCTTTAAGCAATACTATGAAAATCAGAAAGTAAATGATTTGAAATCAAGTATCAAATCATTTGAGAAACAATACTTAAAAAGTAATGGAAATGTGCAATCCATCCAGCAATTAGAGCAAGATTTTTATCGTACTCACAATACATGGATAACTACATTGGATCAAAATGGAAATATTATTTCTTCAAATGATTATTATGCAGAAATTAAAATAAGTGACGCTAAAAATTCAAATCAATTCGTAACGATTCCACTGTATCATTTATTAAAAGGAGAAGATGTTTATAAAGATACTCCAACCATTACAATAGGAGAGGAAGTGGATCTTTATACGATTGAAAAAAATAATATAATAATCCCGTTTTATCTATATTTGGCACAGAATGATTCATATTTGGTAAATCAATTTATTTGGACAAACCTTGATAAGGAATTCCAAATGGATCATCATAAAGAATCTAATCTACAAAATAAAATAGCATTAACAATTAAATATCAATCTCAATATCATTCTAATTTTCAAATCAGTCAATTAAAAGGAACCATACAGAATGTACGATTTCCTGATCAAAATGATGTTTCCAGTATCATCTATAGTAATAGCTTATTTATGGAGCGTATTAGTGAATTCCAAACAGATTTATTGTTTAATGAAGAAAATCATTTCACAACGGTCAAAACGCTTGATTATGAGCAAAATGGAATAAAATACAAGCTGTTCATTGATCCGGTTAAAGAAAAAAATGGGAACATCAGTTATATCTTTTCAATGGCTTCCTTACAACCTGTAGATGAAGCTGCACAAATGGTCAACGATTATTTTATCTATTTGATAGCTTTTGTGTTACTACTAACTATTTTGGCTTCTTTTTACTATTCAATCAAAATTGCAAGACCATTATTAAAAATCAACAATTCAACTAGAAAAATTGCAGGCTTAGATTTTTCAGAACGAATTGAATATTACTCTAAAGATGAAATAGGCGATTTATCTCAGAATATAAATTTACTATCGGATACACTACATTCGCACATTACTCAGCTACAGCAAGACATTGAAAAAGAAAAACAGTTAGAGAATACTAGAAAAGAATTTATCTCAAGTGTCTCACATGAATTGAAGACCCCACTAAGTATTATGAAAAGTTGTATTTCGATCCTGAAAGACGGTGTTGCTAGTCATAAGAAGGATTACTACTTTGAAGCGATGGAAAAAGAAGTCGACAAGATGGATCGTTTAATTATTGATATGCTTGAACTAGCAAAGTACGAGTCTGGAACGTACAAAATGAAAATGGAATCTTTTTATTTAGACAAAGTAATTGAGCATATTTGTCATGAATTACATTTAGAAATAGAGAAAAAGAAATTAACCATTCATAAAGAATTGAATTCAATAAAAGTTTTAGCAAATCAACATCTTATCGGACAAGTCATAACGAACTACATTACAAATGCAATCCGTTATACGCCTTTGAATGAGCATATCTATATTTCGACCATCGTAGAGAATGAGCAGGTAAAAGTTTGCGTGGAAAATAAAGGGTCGCATATTCCAGTTGACCAATTAGAAAAGGTTTGGGAACGATTCTATCGAGGTGATACGTCTAGACAACGATCAGAAGGTAGTACTGGATTAGGCCTTGCCATTTCGAAAAATATATTAAATCTACATGGTGTGCAGTGTGGTGTCATGAATACTTCAGATGGAGTACTATTTTACTTTTATTTAAATATGGATCTTTGAAATGTAATGTATTAAAGCTGGATACCTTACTATTTTACCCATATAAAAACACCTCCAAGTTGTCTTTAGGTATTACATACCTGTTTTTCAACTTAAGGTGTTTTTATTTGTCTCAAACTATGGGGTCAGTTCCCAGTCAAAAAGAGGAGGCTTTCTTGTTTTACAAAAGATTTTGATATTCGAATTTTCTTGAATCGGTAAAGCGGTGAAACAGAACATTAACTCCAAGGTGTTTCAGTTTTGTGCTCAATTACTTTTGTGCTCAATTACTTGTAATACTTTCGGTTCAATATCTTTTAAACGTTGTTCCATTGAAGCAGAGTTTTTAGGAACTTCTCCATTTTCTTCAGCTTGAATCTGCACGGTAGTTTGTGATTTCGCAATGACCTCAATCACTTGTTGTGTAGAAACATTTTTAGATGATGCAATTTCATCAACCGATTTTCCAGTTGCTAATTCTTGTTTTAATTCTGCCCCATTCATATTTAATAAAGAAAATAGGTCCTGATTATTTAAAAACGCATTCGCAAAGTAATCAGGCTGACCATCCCATGTGAAAAAAGCCTCATCAGTAAAACTATATTGAGTTGATGTTTTTTTACTTTCTTGTACTTGTACGTTTACTTCTTGTTTTGTTATTTCATTCGATTCTTTGTTAACTATTTGTACCGATTTTACTGACTCATCTTTCTGATTTTGTGTAGCATAGGCACTTCCAGTTCCTACTAATAATGCTGTTGAAATACTAAGTACAGTGAATAAATTCTTTTTACCCATTTAAAATTCCTCATTTCATAATATTATTTGCCTTACAAAAACGATTATAATTGGACAATGTAAAGATGAAACCAAGACGATATCAATTGGAAATAAAGTTTTTTAACTTCTGTGAAATTTTAATTCCATTTTATCCCTCATTTCTTTGTTTTATTTGTCTTACAAAATGATTATCACCGGACAATGTTAAGGTGAAGTCAAGATGGTATCAATTGGAAATAAAGTTTTTGTATTTTGCGAAATGTTAAACCAAAAGATTACCGATTAACTTACCATTAAGATTCTTGCCGTTATTGTTTAATTTTTTTAAAATCCAATTAGTCTAATGCGGTTCAGAAGTATTTTTGATTATTTTTTATAAACATTAACTTCTTATTTTTTTATATAGTGGTTTAAATATCAACTATCTTAAAGAATCGATTATTCCGTCAACAATTGAATTTGCCGTGTTTCTTTGAAACTCTTCTGAAGTCATACGCGCTTCATCTTTTGAATTTGAGATGAACCCAAGTTCAAGTAAGATGGCTGGTCTTGAGTTTTCTCTTAATACATGAAGGTCTCCTAATCTTACTCCACGATTTCTAGCATCTAGTCCATTTTTAAATATATTTTCATGTATTAATTTCGCTATAGGCTCGTCCGTATTATTATAATAAGTTGTAATGCCTTCAACATCGTTTGTAAAAAAGGCATCAAAGTGTATACTAACAAACAGATCTGCATTCTCTTCTTCTGCAATTTTCACACGATCTTCAAGTGATACTTTCACATCATCTTTACGGGTTAAAATAACAGTAGCACCAGTACGTTCCTCTAAATTACTTTGAATATTTTTAGACATTGTTAATGTTACATCTTTTTCAATTGTCCCATTCTGTCCACTTGCACCAATATCCCCTCCGCCATGACCGGGATCAATTACGATTGTTTTACCTGTTAAGATCTTTGTAGAATTTACTTTATTTTCATAAGATGCTTTAGCTGAATTCGCAATCTTTGCGGAAGATTCTTTAGCTAAACTTTCATTATTTCCCATCATTCCATTATCTTGAAGTTTTATGATAGAAAATACCACTATAAATGCTATTACTAATAAAAAAATATATCTGTTCTTATTCTTTCTCTTTCGCATGAATATTCCCCCTATTTTAATAACTACCTTCTAGATTTTAAAAGTCTAATTGTTGTTAATGGAGATAAAATCAACATTTTAGATAATGATGAGTATGAAGATTATCCATTTTAAAGACGCCAATCATCCCAGAAATTTAATGGGAAATGTTCGTCGGGATTATATACCTTAATTTCATATTCTTCGGATCTTAAATAGTTAATAATTTCTGGAAGTGCGTCCAAAGTCGATTGATTTTCATGGAATAAAATGACTTCAATATTTTTTGTTGTTTGCCTTTTTACTTCATTTACAATTTTTGAAGAGTTAGCAGACTCCCTCCAATCCTGTGTATCCACACTCCAATCCCAAATTTTGTATCCTGCTTCAACTGAATCATTGCGAAGTCCTAAATTCAAACCTGGTTTCGATCCATAAGGGGCGCGTACTAAAGTGGTATCTTCACCTGTCACTTGTTTGATAATGGAGATTGTTTGTTGCATTTCTAGTACAAATTGATTTTCTTTATAAAGTCTATGATAGTCATGCGTCATACTGTGAGCTCCGACATAATTACCCTCGGATACGGCACGTTTCACTTCATTTGGATAGCGATTTATGCGGTCTCCAACCATAAAGAAAGTCGCATTTATTTGTTCCCTATTTAATACGTCAAGAAATTGGTGTGTGAACTCACTAGGTCCATCATCGAATGTCAAATAGACGACTTTCTGATTTTTTCCAGAGGGTTGTTTGTTATTTGTTTGAATTTCATCACTTTCTGGTTTTGGATTAATTGGATCAGTTTGGATATTTTCTTTTTTTTCATTTGGTTTCTCCACAGGTGGTTTCATATCATTTGATAGGTTTGTATCGTCGTTTGCTATCTCTTTGGTACCATTTTTCGGTTTATTTATTTGCTGCTGTGCATTCACTGAACCTGTTGCTACATTTACATCTCCAAAATCTTTTAAC
>NZ_JBFUJC010000160.1:0-6903 GCF_056401595.1 Paenisporosarcina sp. P4_E4_2
CGTACGGAAGATCGCCAACTACGGGAACGTAGAGATGATTTGGAACGTCGTTTAAATGAATTAAACGATGCTATTTTGCATGCCGATCAACTTGTTACACAAGCCAACGTGGTTACCAACTACTTAACTTCGGATTTGAAAAATGTTGGACAAGCATTGGAAACCGCGAAATTAAAACAAGATTTCAGTTTGAAAATTATTGAAGCACAAGAAGAAGAACGAAAAAGGCTATCTCGTGAAATACATGACGGTCCCGCCCAGATGATGGCCAATGTTTTAGTTCGATCAGATTTGATAGAACGGACTTACCGTGAAAAAGGTGTCGATCAAGCACTTGTGGAAATTTCAAGTTTAAAATTGATGGTACGAAATGCTCTGTCGGAAGTAAGACGAATTATTTATGACTTGCGACCAATGGCATTGGACGATTTAGGTTTAGTCCCTACCCTCAAAAAATACTTAATGACTATCGAAGAATATAATATGGGGTGCAAAATACACTTCCATTCAAATGGAGAACAGCGTCGACTTTTACCGAATTATGAAGTAGCGCTATTTCGCCTGATTCAGGAATCTGTGACGAATGCGACAAAACATGGCAAATGCCAAACAATTTGGGTAGAAGTTGTATGGAATAAGAACAAAGTAGCCGTTACGGTGAAAGATAACGGAATTGGTTTTGATCAGCGCCTTGTTCGGGATAGTTCATTTGGTTTACTTGGAATGCAAGAACGTGTCGATCTATTAAAAGGTGAAATGGTTGTGAAATCCTCACCTGGCAAAGGAACAACAATGATGTTTCGAATTCCTTTAATTGAGGAAAAAGAGAGATAAGGTCTGCTTATATTTAGGAGGAAATGACGATGACGAAAATTGTAATTATAGACGATCACCAATTATTCCGTGAAGGGGTAAAACGAATTCTAGACTTTGAAGATTCATTTGATGTAATTGCTGAAGGCGATGATGGAAGCGACGCTTTAAATTTGTACGAGCAATATGCACCGGAAGTTATATTGATGGATATCAACATGCCACGTAAAAATGGAGTAGAAGCAACAGGTGAGCTAATGGCGAAATATCCAGAAGCCAAAGTAATCATGTTATCTATCCACGACGATGAATCTTACGTTACGCACGCTCTGAAAACAGGTGCTCTTGGGTACATGTTGAAAGAAATGGATGCTGACGCAATTGTACAAGCCATTAAAGTGGTTGCAGCAGGTGGATCTTACTTACATCCAAAAGTAACACGTAATTTAGTGGCGGAATTCCGTCGTTTAAGTGAACGTGAAAATAAAGGAACGTTCCACCAATCTGAAATTCGTCGTCCTTTCCATTTACTAACAAAACGTGAATGTGAAGTTCTTCAATTATTAACAGATGGCCAAAGTAACCGCATGATCGGTGAAACATTGTTCATTTCTGAAAAAACAGTGAAAAATCACGTTTCAAGCATTCTTCAAAAAATGAACGTAAACGACCGTACACAAGCCGTCGTAACAGCTATTAAAAATGGCTGGGTTGAAGTACGCTAATTGACTAATTGGACCCCTCACAAATGTGAGGGGTTTTTTGATTTTTAGTGAGATGATTATGGGTCGAGTGTGTAGTTTAGTGTTCCAGGTAGACAGTTTTGGGTTCCAGGTTGACAGAATGGCCTTCCAGGTTGCACAAAATGATAAGTACCATGATATTCTCAAGTGAAACTGGTCCAGGTAGACAGAATGAGGATCCAGGTAGACAGTTTTGAATTCCAGGTAGTCAGAATGGCCATCCAGGTTGCACAAGATGAAAAGTATCATGATATTCTCAAGTGAAACTTGTCCAGGTAGACAGTTTTGGATTCCAGGTAGACAGAACTGGGTTCCAGGTTGCACAAAATGAAAATTTGACATGGTATTTTCATGTGAAACTTGTCATGGGACAGAATAGACGTCCAAGAAGCACAAACTCCTATTTTTTTTCAAGTGCTTCAGCTCGAATTGAAAAAGAACCCTCATAGTCATCATCAAATAATTTATAAAATCTATAGCGACCATTGTTTTTAGGTATCAATTTAGCTCTATTTAAAATATGTGATGCAGATGTTTTATCCCTTAGTTGCAAAAAATCCAGACATTCTCTTGTAGTAATAGTGCTTTTCATTAAATAGAACCAATCCTCGAGAGCATTCGCAATGATTACTTTCCTCGTAATTTTGCAAGTAGGACATTTATAAAGAGAGCCAATATTCATAGAGCATTGCGGGCAAAGTAATCCTTTGACAATTTCTGAATCTAGAATTGGGACAGTATTTACTAGTGGGGTGGGGGAATAATTCGTTTTAGCCTGTTGCAGGGAGTCGATTAATGAATTGAATTCTTTTTCTGTAAGTGCGGGAGGGAGATCAAATAGGTCTTCAATATAAGAACCGACATCACAGCCCATCACTATGTTGGAATACCTGGGCGGCAAATCTACAAGGGTGCTAGAAAATGCGAAAACAATAGCACTTCGTATGGGTAGATTTATTTGATTTGTATTCAACCATTTAACCAATCTTCTTTCATGACGTTTCAGTTGCTCCTCTGGACATTTCATTGAAGTTTTAACTCCGTCGACTTCTTTGACTAATTGGGCAGGAGTCTTTTGGAAAGAGATTCGACCTTTCAATGCTTTTATTTCTAATATACWTACAAACTTTGGTGTAATGATTAATGTATCAAACTGGGCTTTTGTGTTTGCTGAAGTTTGAACATTAATGTCTTTAAAGATGACATATGGACATGGGAAATCAATATTCTTTAAAAAATTGTCCACATACGTTTCACCGCTGTACCCAGCACGAATCCGATTGATTCTCGATTCGATTTCCTTATAAAGCGGATGTTCTTTGGGTACTCTACTTAGTAAGCGAAGATAAACCGTTAACGATTTAGGTGTTTCTCGATTTCCGACAATAAAATATCACTCCTTCTAGTCTTTGGGATAATGTAAAAATAGCATTTTTATCCATCTAGTTGCAACTGAATTACTAGAAAAGATTTCCAAGTAGACAGAATGCCCATCCAGGTTGACAGTTTTGGATTCCAGGTTGACAGATTKGAGTTCCAGGTAGACAGTTTAGCCTTCTAGGTTGCACAAAATGGAAATAGCCCACTATAATCCGAAGCCATCCAACAATCCTACGCTTTAATACACGAAACTTTCACATGATGGGTGTCGTCTCTATTCTGATTGCGGCTATAATTATTGTAAGGGCAATCATTTTATGACAAAATAGCCGAGTAGGAGGGACGAATTATAATGAAATTCAAATATATGATAGTGTTAGCGCTAATTTCAATATTACTGTCTGCTTGTGCAAGTGAAGAAGATCGAGGCGGTGCAGGTTCCGTTTCCGATGGGGAAACTTCAAGTGAAAATAATGCATTGGAACATGGTGTGAAGAATCAGGATCAGGAACAATCTGATGTTGGCTTTGAGATGTCGGGTTCTGATATTGAAGAGGCACAAGATGTGCCAGCAGATGAAAAGAAGGCAATATTGGCTGCGTTTGATACCTATATGACTTCTTTTAATAACGAAGACTTTGAGACGTATATGTCTGTCATCGCTAAAGAACCTGAAGGGTTTGATTACAAGGAAGAAGAAGAGATGATTAAAAAAACGTTTAAAGAATATAAAGTTAAACGTACAGCTGAAGATGTGACGGTCATTAAGTATGACAAAAGCCAAGCTCAGGTCTTTGCGTCACTTGCGATCTCGCTTGAACAGGAGTCAACAGGTGCTAAACTTGACCGAACAGGTCGACAAGTAACCGTTTTTGCCAAAGAGGATGGAAACTGGCGTGTCAGCAGTGTCTACTTCATCGGTGATGTAGCGGAATAAAGAAGATGAGAACCTCGCATAAGTGCGAGGTTCTTATTATTTAGGCTCAGTTACATTAAACTGTAAATCAACGTATTTGAGCTATCTTCAAGTTTCCGCCAAATCTAACTAGTATGAAATCCGCTTAACACATGCTTCAAGCACTTGCGGCATGTAAGGTGCAAATACACTTCTTCATAATATCAACTTCTTTGTTAAAAATTTTCCCTCTCCATACACCAATATGCCCATCTTAAATTGGCGAGTTCCACAATTGGGGATTATGATTAAATGGTAGGAATGAGATATCCGTATAGGAGGGATGCTCATGAAAGAGATACAAACATTTTTAAGTGGCCGATTATGGTTGAAGGAACAAACCCCATTTCCTTTATCCGACATAGAAGATTTAATTGAAAAAGGATTTATTACCCCTCATCAAGGCATTTCATCAACTCATTTTTCACCATTACTAAAAACCAATCAACACCAATGTCGTCGTTGCGGATTTAACCAATTGACCTCTTTCCAYTGTGCAAAATGTAAAGGTGTTTGCCTTTACTGCAGGCATTGCATTCGTATGGGCAGAGTGAGCAGTTGCACGGAGTTGATAACATGGACTGGACCTGTGATTGAACTAGTCCAGTCACATCGGTTTTCATGGTCTGGAACATTGACATCCCAACAAGAACGAGCTTCAAATGAATTACTAGCCAGCGTCCGTCGAAATCAAAGTCATTTAGTTCATGCCGTATGCGGGGCTGGAAAAACGGAATTATTGTTTCCTGCTGTATTTGATTTGCTTGAGCGGGGACAACGTGTATGTGTGGCTACTCCAAGGACAGATGTTGTACTGGAGCTTGCGCCGAGATTCCAGCAAGTTTTTCCGCAAACAGTTATTCATGCTTTATATGGTGGCTCTCCGGGTTACACGGACTACGCACAGCTCATCATCGCAACAACACATCAATTGTACAGATTTGAAGAAGCTTTTGATGTCGTGTTTGTTGATGAAGCGGATGCTTTCCCATATACAGTGGATAAATCTCTGCAATATGCAGTGCAAAAAGCGAAAAAGAAAGAAGCTGTTGTACATACTATTACAGCTACACCATCTGATGAACTTTTAAGACAAGCTGTTAATAAATCGGTCATATCTGTAAGGTTTCATGGTTTTCCTCTACCGATACCACGTTTTGTCGGGTTGTGGAATTATCAAAAGCACATTCAGAAAGGTAAACTTTCCCCAAAATTAAAGATGTGGACAATAAATTGTTTGAACCACTCCCGACCTTTTTTAATTTTCTTCCCTACAATTGAACTCATGGAAAAAGCTTTGCCCTTATTTCAGCTGTTGCACCCGGAAATTTTGTCAGTCCATGCAGAAGACAGTGATAGAAAAGATAAGGTCATTAAATTGCGTCAGAAAAAAGTTTGTGGCTTGCTGACAACGACCATTTTGGAGCGAGGAATTACGATTCCCAATGTTCAAGTAGCAGTAGTTGGTGCTGATGAGAAGATTTTTACGAGCAGTGCATTAATCCAAATAGGTGGTCGTGTCGGTCGAGCGATAGATTATCCTGATGGGGATCTGGTGTTTTTTCATCATGGAATTTCGTCTGCCATGGATACAGCCAAAGCTACTATAGAAGCACACAAAAAGCAGGGTGGATACAGGCAATGACGTGTTTACTCTGTTCAACACCATTTTTAGAAAGTGCTTCTTGGCAAAAACTATTCTTCTTAAAACAATCGGATGTTCTTTGTCATGGTTGCAGAGCAAAATTTGAAAAAGTACAAAATAATCAGATTGAAAATGAATGGTCGGGGACAATATATGAAGGTGTACTGGATACCGTCAGATCCATATACACTTACAATGACTGGATGAAGCATGTGTTTCAACAATACAAATTCCAGTTGGACGTGGAGCTGGCAACGATTTTTGCTGAAGATTTCAAACCGTTAAGAAATGTTCAGAAGTTGATAGTCCCTATTCCTCTACATCCGGAAAAGTTACAGGAGAGAACCTTTTCACAAGTGGATCAATTGCTCATGGCTGCACATGTTCCTTATACGCATGTGTTGGACAAAACTGTAAATCGTTCACAAGTCGGAAAAACAAGAAAAGATCGGATGTCCTCCGAATTAATTTTTTCCGTGTCCAAGAGTGTTCAAAATCAACACATTATATTGGTCGACGATTTATATACAACAGGCACCACACTGCATCATGCCGCATTTGTTTTGAAAAAAGCGGGGGCTGAATCAGTAGATGCAATTACATTGATTCGAGCATGATGCGACAGAAAAAGGCATTTATTCGACAAAATCCAGAAAAGTTTTTGGTTTGTAGCAGGAGTTTATAGGGGATATGTAGAATAAGGTTTACATAGCCTTAATTAAAGGAGGAGTTTACATGTTAAATTTTAATATCCGTGGTGAAAACGTCGAGGTAACTCCTGCGATTCGTGAGCACGTTGAAAGCAAAATCAATAAGGTAGAGCGCTATTTCAACGAAGATCTCCAAGCGAACGCAAATGTCAATTTAAAAGTGTATAACGACAGTCAAACGAAAGTGGAAGTAACAATTCCTTTGAAGAGTTTAACGCTTCGAGCTGAAGAACGTCACAATGATATGTATGCAGCGGTCGATTTAATCGTCGATAAACTTGAGCGTCAAATTCGTAAATATAAAACGAAAGTAAACCGTAAGTTCCGTGAACGTGAAGGAGTAGGTGCATACTTCGCAAACGTTGTTTCTCCTGAGCAAGCGGCATATCAGGACGAGAGTGAAGAAGAATTACACATCGTCCGTACAAAACAATTTGAATTGAAACCAATGGATCAGGAAGAAGCGGTTCTTCAAATGGATATGCTTGGACATAATTTTTACGTATTCACTGATGCAGAATCTAATGGAACAAATATCGTCTACAAGCGTAGAGACGGTAAATATGGTTTAATCGAAACAAATTAATCTTAATCAATAAATGAGAAAGCCCAGAAAGAATTGGGCTTTCTTTTTTTATTTATTAAGCAAAATAAAGC
>NZ_JBFUJC010000161.1:0-6870 GCF_056401595.1 Paenisporosarcina sp. P4_E4_2
GTGTTGATGCATATGAAGCAATTCATTCGAATGTTGAATTTGAAGTAGTAGATAAAACACCTACAAGTATCAATGGAAAACAAAAGTTAATCAAAGAATTAACGGGTGGAATCAGTTTTGGTTCATATGGATTTGATGACCAAGATATTTATGATTCACGTAATATTACAGTGAAAAATAGAAGTGAACAAGCAAAAACATTTAGTGTAAATGTTAATTTCCAAACAGGATTAAGAGGATCCAAAGATGCAGCTCAAAATGGAGTGACCTTAACAGGTCCAACTTCAGTTAAATTAAATGCAATTAGTCAAAAATCAATTAAATTTGAGTTAAACATTCCGAAAACAGCCGAAAAAGGAACATATGAGGGATATATCGTCTTTACAAATAATGAGGATTCAACTGAGCAATATCAAATTCCATTTGGTGGCCGTGTAGTGTACGAGGGAATCGATACATTAGAGCTAATTAATCCATTGTATACAAACAAAATGTCAAACCCAATTGCTAATTTCTATCCGTTTATGGATGGTTCATTTTCATTAAAATCACATATGAAAACATTAGATGTTGTCATTCAAGATCCAAAAACAGGTGAAGATTTAGGGTTAATTGGATCATTAAATACAGGCTTACTGAATGAAAATCAAGTATATAGAGTTTCAGCACTAGCGGGTGATTCTTACTTCCCATTTACAGGTGATTCAAAAAATCCGATCAGTAGTGATAAAAAATTAATTAGACCTGGTCATTATAAATTGAAACTAGTAGGAACAAGTGAAAGTGGAAAAACATTCTCTATGGCAAAAGATTTTATGCTGGAGTATGGAACTCCAAATTTTACAGCTAGCTTTGATTCGTTAGATCAAAAAGTAATTGAATATAGTGATAGCGATCTAGATTCAAAGGGACAAATGTTATATGACTTTAAGCTCAACATAAATGATCCTGAAATCGATGAGGCGAAAAAGTACGGTATTCCAGTTGAACAATCAAGAAATTCATTTGTTTATCGGTATGCATCACCATTTCCTTCAAAACCTGTTTTTGTAGATAAAAATGGTGACTATTCAGATCAAATTTTAGTTGATAGTAAATATGCAACATTACCGGTAGTGTTCTATGCTTTAGATGCTGCAATGAATGCTTCTTCCTATCAACACGTTGTGTTTACAAAAAATACAACACCTTACTATTATTTGAAAGCAAATAAACAAAGTATAACTACTGGAGAGACAATAAATTATACAGTTCGTTCAAATAATGTTAAAAACCTAAAAACGACAAAATTAACAATGCAAGTAGAAAAGGATCAAGGTGCAATTGAAAATGTAATTGTTAACGATGAGGTTAAACAATATGGCGGCGCACAAGTTTCAGTAACAACTGCACCAACAACTTGGGAAAACAGATTACAATATACGTTTACATTTACGTATTTAGGTGATAAAACGTTACCTGAGGACCTACAGTTATTTAATTTTGACGTAAAAACTCTAGATAAAAGCTATACTACAGAACCTTCAATTGGATGGGATTACAATGCAACGACTATTGACCAATCAAATGTAGAAATGAAAAATGTTTTCACTTATATAGATAATTATACTGTAAATGCAAAAGTGTCAAAGTTAAATGGTAAAGTTCAAATAGAAGGTGCGAAAGATCCAACTACAGGCGGACAGAATATTGCAATTGATCACAGGACATTAGGAACGAAAGTAACATTAACATCATTTGATGGAAAAACTGTCCTTGAAGCACCAGTTACATCAAAACAAGGTGATTATACATTTGATGGTATTAAGGCAGATACAAAGCCGTATACGATTAAAGTAGATGTTCCTGGACACTTTACAATGTATAAAACAGTTGACTTCCTATTTGATGACATTCGTGGAGAATTAATAGGTAGGTCTTACAAAGACTTATTAAAAGTTGCACGAGCTGGGGATGCAAATAAAGATAATGTAATTGATGTAATGGATGCATTATATCTACAAACAAATTGGGGAACAAATAAATCAGGAGCAGATTTGAACTTCGATGGAGTTGTTGATAAAAAGGATATGAATCTTCTTATTAAAAACTATGGATTACAAAATAGTACAGTTCCGAATGCACCTAAAGCGAAAACTTCGTATAAAGGTTCTACATTAGATACTGTGTTAAATCAGTTAGGATTAAAATAATCCTAAGCTAGTTTCTATAATCAAACGAAGAACCATTTTATGGCTTACTACAGTAAATAGACAGTAATTAAATARGATTTTAAGWAGCCTTAGCCCTTATTTTATTGGGTTAAGGTTTTTTAWTTACTTTTGAAATCAAKCWCTCTGCGTTCAAAAAGCATCAGTKYYATAAGGGTAAGGGTTCATTTWAAATATCTGGCTGACCTTATAATACGATCGGGGGCTTWTCTGGAATRTCCAWGCAGTGCGGATGTTCCAGGACRATCTTCAACGATCGGGCACGTTTCTTTAGGAATGAGGAATGCACTTCTTATTTAACAAAAAAAAAATTTAATAAAGGCCGGGAATTTATGAAGGGTTTACTATTAGCTATTCTAGGTGCTTTCGCTGGTTGATTATTTGGGGTGGTAAAAAAAGGCATATCACTTATGATAAGTGATACGCCTTTTATTCATGATTGATTAGTAATTCCGCCATTTTTAAAGCTTTATTAGCTTGCTCTGATTTATTATAATAGTTAAATAATTCTTTTTTTGAGCGTTGGATCCAATAGACAATACCGAATTGTTTAAACATAGGTAATGCATGATCGCGTAAGAATTGATGGTATTCTTGTTCCTTATCTTGAATTAAATAACAAAGTAGGTTAAATAAATTTATATATATTTTTTCATTTTTCTTTATAGCAGTTTCAAGTCCCTCTTCTGCTATCTGCAATAATTTATCACGTGGAAGTATGCTCCCATTTAATAAACTTCGAATATAACCCTCTAAAGAAAGTAAATAAGGGTTAGATTCATTATCTTTCATACTCATTGAATCTTTATAGTACTTACTTGCTAGTTCAAAATTATTTCTTCTAAAGTATTCATATGCTAAGTTGTGTAATAATCTTGCTTTCCGAACAGGTGAATTACAAAGTTCGCAGCTTTTGATTAACCTTTCGAAACTTTGAATGGGTTCTTTAGAATCTCCAACATCTTTTACTTGAATCAGCATTAGCATTTCTGCATCAATTACTCTGAGATAGTTATTAATTTCTTTAAAAAATTCACGCGATTTATCTGCGTAAAAATAAGCCATGACTGGTGATTCGATGGAATGATATGCGACTGCTAAATGGTATGTATACTCTTTGTTATTATAATCTGTTTCATTAATTGATTTTAACGCTTGTATTGCTTTAAGATTTTCATGTTTGGTTAAATAGTAAATACCTAATACGTGTTTTAATAGATTAGCTTCGTAGGATGATAATTTATCTTCATTCTTTTGTATTTCATAGATGATGTTTAATGCATCCTCAGTTAAATTATGCAAAAGTAAATATCTAACCCGAAGTAATTTATAAAGATTTTTATAATCTGAGATTTGAATTAAGTCTTCTTGCTCAAGTTCTTGATTGATAAGATCCATTTCATCAAACAATTGCATGATAATAACATCTTGCCAATGAGTTAAGAGCTTTTTAATATTATTTAGTTTTGTTATCTCGTATTCAATATTTATACCTAGACGTTCTGATAAAAGAGTAATAATTTCAGGTGCATATTCAGTGTGTAAACGCTCAATTTTACTAAGATGTGTACCAGAACAAATACCTTTTCCTAATTGCTCTTGAGTAAATTTGTTTTTTTCGCGATAATATTTAATGATTTTCCCCTCAATCATAAGGAAATTCTCCTTTTAGAAAAATATTATTTGACGTGTTTGAGTAATAGAAAAACAAGATTCCCCCAAGTTATTTTCTATAAAATTTAATGTTTTTAAAATTTTTTATAATGATTTTATATACTCTGCTTTGAAATATGAGCAACTTTATGAACAATTTCCCTTACATAAATGCTTAAGTACAATATAAATTAATGGAGTTTTCAAATTATTTACATTCTTACATTACACTATCCTTCTTTCGGGAGGAATGCAATGTACTAAGGAACTACTAAGGCATATCCAACCATTTTACTACCAGTAAATGTTATTTTGCTATTATATTATAAGGAGAGTGTTGAGGGATGAAATTTCGAAAGAAGAAAAAACTTCTAAATTATTAGCATCAAGTTTTCTTACATCTTTTACATTGCCGCAACAAAAGTCTTATGCAATCTCAAATTACTGAATCGATTTTAAATCGACTATCAGAAGAACAAAGACAATTTTATAAAATGATTAACATCACAAGTAGGCTTTTGTTATTGTTTAGAAAAACACCCATACCAATCGGAGATTAACCTGATTGGTGTGGGTGTTTGTGTGACCACATTTATTTTTGTTTTTGAATAATCGGTTTTAAGCGATAGCCAAACAAACCGGCAAGAACCGCTAGCAGGAGATCTTTTGGCAATGGTACGGCCATCCAAGCCCAAGCCATTTGGTATGAAAATCCTTCTGGAGCTGCAAACCAAAGCTTATATGCAGCGTACATCCAATTCGTTCCTAATAGGTAGTTGACTGCAGTTCCGACCAATGCAGCAATTACAAAACCAACTTTCGTTGGGAACTTTTCAACAATGAGACCTGCGAAATATGCGACAAAAATGAAGGAAACAATAAAGCCAAACGTTGGACTTAGAATTGTGTCAAATCCACCGGAAAAGTTTGCGAATACAGGTAACCCTGCCAAACCAATCAATGCATATACAAGCATGGCGATTGCGCCAGTGCGTTTTCCTAATAAGAGACCAGCAAGTATGGCGAAGAACGTTTGAAGAGTGATTGGGACACCGCCGATGATTAGAAATGAAGATATGTTGGCTCCAATCATCATTAATGCGGCAAACATCGCTGTTTGTACCAATTGTAAAGTACGTGAATGATTGACTGTTCTTGTTGCTGTGCTACTTGTCATGTTTGTGAACCCTCCCAAAACTCAATATAGCATCAGTATAGAAAAACAGAGTTTATTAGTCAACTTATTTTTAAAGTAGGTTAACACATAAAATAGAGAGTTAAGCGTTACTTTCTTTCAATAGGTATGGTGATTGGTATATACCAATATGTTTTTTCGCATACTGTTGAGTGGAAGGACGTGAAAATGGTGAGTTTTAGTAAGGAGACAAAGGTACATATATTTCTATTTATATTGGTTATAGCTGTTTTAGTGTGGTCTGTTATCAAACCGGCCGTTTTTATGACATGGGTAGCAGAAGTGGGGCCAGCAGTGGTCGCATTAATTGTAGTAGTGGCGACATATAATAAGTTTCGCCTGACAACCCTTTCTTATTTCATTATCGCACTCTTGTCCATCCTTACATTTATCGGTGGTCACTATACCTATGCCGAGGTTCCTCTATTTAATTGGCTAAAAGAAGAGTTTCATTTAGCTCGCAATCATTACGATCGATTTGGACATTTTCTAAAAGGGCTATCAGTTATTGTTATTAGGGAAATTTTATTGAGGAAAACCCCGTTATTTAAAGRGAGTTGGCTGACAGGCATATCCATCAGTATGGTACTTGCCCTTGCAGCTTTATATGAAATCGTTGAATGGATGAGTACAAAATTGCCAAATGCCAAAAAAGTAGCCAAAGACTTTTTAGGCATGCAAGGAGATCAGTGGGACGCGCAATGGGATATGTCGTGTGCGTTGTTGGGTGCCATTTTATCCATCCTTATATTGAACGGTTTACACAACAGACTAATGACTAAACTGGATGATTTGAAGGAAAGATAGCCAAATAATCGTGAATATTAACCTATTCACAAGAATTGTTAGCATTCGTTTAATTAAATAGTCTTCGCAATCATGTCCAAGAATTTTTGGGGTTCTTCAGTGAAAGGGAAATGGTTGCTTTCTCTAAATGTTAATAGGTTTGCATTTGGGATGGCATGTGCGATTTGTTCAGAAAACAAATAAGGACACTGAGCATCATACGAACCACAGTAAACTGTTGTCGGTATAGTGATCGTCTTTAAGTGAGGCACAAGGTCATAGTTAGGCAGTTCAGAGTAGGAATAATAATTGAGTCGCGCAGGTACTACACTTCCACTATTTGGGGTGTTGAAATACTCCTCGTATTTCTCCGGGTGGTAAATGGACATTTCGGTCCACTCCCGTCCTGCAGCCCTCTTTTTTTCATTAGCGCTAGTGGGTGAGTTTAGTATACTGAGTATTTCAAGCAGACGTTTGTTATTCGGATTGTCTTTACAGTAAATACTTCCTGGATGATTCATATATTCTTTAGATGCTGAAGCTCCTCCAATGACGATTTTCGTTAATGAATGTGGTGTTTGTATGGCATACACGAGTCCAAGCATGCCTCCCGTGGAATGGCCGGCAAATGCCCATTTTTCGAAATGAAGCGCCTCTCGAATGGCTTCCAAATCGCTGATGGACTCTTTCATGCTTAAATCTTCATCACGTATGTATTTGGCTGATTTGCCTGCGCCGCGCAAGTTAACGAGATAAACAGTGTAATAATCAGTAAATGCATTTGCAAATGTATTTCCGTTCGCATTATAGGCGCTATACAAATGAGTCACACAGATGGGTTTGCCATTTCCTTTTATGAAAATCTCGAAAGTTCCCCTAGCTGTTTCAACGTTTTGTTGGTTCCACATGCCTTGTAGCCTCCATTAAATTCTCCGCGTATTGGCGTGTTATCTATTTAACTAGACTTTGAGCTATCATGATTCGTTTGGCTTTAATAAAAGCAATTGAATCCAACAATTCTTCTTT
>NZ_JBFUJC010000162.1:0-6854 GCF_056401595.1 Paenisporosarcina sp. P4_E4_2
GATTTAGGTTAAGAAGTAAGCCATTCCCAACAAACAGGGGATGGTTTTTCTTATGTGTAATAGCTGTGGAATACAAACATATTCATTGTAAGTTACTTGAGTTTAACAAGTATTGTATTATTGTTGTAAAATGCAAGTATATTACATTGTATTAATTTGCATAATGCAAGTGTATAACAAATCAGTGTTTTCAAGGAAAAGAGCGTTTATTATTCATGGAAATTATATTGGTAAGGTCAATTAATTGAAGTGTTAAATGAAAAAAGAGAGAATGGGAAAGTGTAAAATATGTAGACACTGGAGGAATAACAAAAATGAAAAATAACTTGCAAGCATGTACAACTTTACATAATGGAATCAAAATGCCTTGGTTCGGATTAGGCGTTTTTAAAGTTGAAGAAGGAATAGAGGTAATAGAAGCTGTGAAGACTGCTATCTTAAAGGGATACCGCAGCATTGATACTGCTGCAGTGTATCAAAATGAAGAAGGAGTGGGTGAAGGAATCCGTCAGGGAATGATAGAAACCGGTATTTCACGGGAAGAATTATTTATCACTTCTAAAGTGTGGAATGCAGATTTCGGATATGAAACTACTTTGGACGCTTATGAAACAAGCCTAAAAAAATTAGGCTTGGATTACTTAGATCTATACTTAATTCACTGGCCAGTAGAGGGAAAGTATAAAGATACTTGGCGAGCACTTGAAACTATCTATACTGAAAACCGTGTAAAAGCAATTGGAGTAAGTAATTTCCATATTCATCACCTAAAAGATGTAATGAAAGATGCAACAATCGTTCCGATGGTCAATCAAGTTGAATACCATCCTAAATTGACTCAGGAAGACCTGCGTGCATTTTGCCAACAAAACAATATTCAACTTGAAGCTTGGTCACCCCTTATGCAAGGGCAATTACTTGATGATGTGAAACTTAAAGAAATTGCTGAGACACATGGAAAATCCGTGGCACAAATCATCTTGCGTTGGGATCTTCAAAATGATGTTGTGACCATTCCAAAATCAATCAATGAACATCGTATTGTTGAAAATGCATCTATATTTGACTTTGAGCTTTCGGCAGAAGAAATGGAGAAAATTTCTTCACTCAATGAAAACAATCGTGTAGGTCCAGATCCAGATAACTTTGATTTTTAATAGTACTTATCACACCGCTCACTTAATTGAGCGGTGTTTTTTGTCTCTTAAATTCTTGGGCATTCCTCACACCACTTTTCTTGCTGCACATATCCTATAGAACATCTTGAAGTAGGGATACCCTCTTCAAACAAAAGGATGCAAGAAAGGAGAAGAAATCTGATGGGTGTTGAATTAACAGCGTTGCATTGGATTTATGTCGTTTTTATCTTTTTAATCATCGGCTTTATGGTGATGAGACGTGATACAACCATTGTAAGTATCGTCGGTATTTTTCTAATTGCCATTACTGCCACTGGATCATTGAGTGGCTCAATCAGTAGTATTTTTAACAGCTTCATTTTCGCGATTACAGAATTATTGCCAACGATACTTGTTATCTCAATCATTGTCGCGATGAGTAAAGTTCTGACAACGACCGGAATCAATGATGTGATGATTTCACCGTTTTCGAAACTCATTAAGACCCCTGCATTGGCATATTGGACAATCGGAATCTTAATGATGGTCATTTCATGGTTTTTCTGGCCGTCTCCAGCTGTAGCTTTGATGGGCGCTGTATTACTTCCAATCGCACTTCGAGTAGGCTTGCCTGCACTTGGGGTTGCTATGGCAATGAACTTATTCGGGCACGGAATTGCGTTATCAGGTGATTTCATTATTCAAGGAGCACCAAAACTGACCGCRGATGCTGCGGGGCTTCCAGTTGGTGATGTCATCAGTGCAAGTATTCCCCTAGTTATTGTGATGGGGCTCGTGACCACCATTACCGCGTTTTATTTCTTGAAACGAGACTTAAAATCCGGATTGTTAACGGCAACTACAGGAATATCAGCCATGCCGACAACGGAACCGACTGAACATCAATTAACGTTGCTATCCGCAGGACAAAAGCGCTTCTTTGCACTCCTGATCCCTGTCCTGTTTGCACTTGACGTGATTGCGATGTCCATTCTTGATTTACAGGGTGGCGATGCAACCGCATTGATAGGTGGTACATCTGTTTTCATCCTCTTATTCATTACAATGGTCAGCCATAAAAATAAAGGGCTTGAAAAAGCTACAAGTTACTTTATCGAAGGTTTCCAATTCGGTTTTAAAGTGTTCGGTGCAGTCATTCCGATTGCTGCATTCTTTTATCTGGGAGATGCAGGGTTCAATAAAATAATCGGTGAACTATTGCCGAAGACTTCACATGGCATCGTCAACGACCTTGGTGTAGCTCTTGCATCACTCGTTCCGTTAAGTAAAGAAGTCGGAGCAGTTACTTTGACGATTGTTGGCGCAATAACTGGCTTGGATGGCTCGGGGTTCTCGGGTATTTCTCTGGTAGGTTCTGTTGCCACTATCTTTGCTAATGCAATCGGTGCCGGTGCAGCTACTTTGACCGCTCTTGGTCAAATTGCAGCCATATGGGTTGGTGGAGGGACGTTGGTTCCATGGGCTCTTATTCCAGCGGCAGCTATCTGTGGTGTCKATCCATTTGAACTTGCGAGAAGAAACCTTCTTCCAGTGACAATCGGGTTGGTTGTTACAACAATCGTAGCCATGTTTTTAATATAATCTATGATATCCGGACCCTCTGAAATTGGAGGGTCTTTATTTTTTGATAACCTGGACGTTGTTCTCCAAACTGTTGTTTCTATTAAATGCTAAAATACTATATAGATACGTTAGTGACACGGAGGTTTTCAAATGATTAAAAGATTAGTGATTACAGGTTATAAACAGCACGAGATTGGTGTTTTCGACGATAAACATCCAGGCGTAGGTTTTATAAAGAAGGCATTAGAAAATCGTCTTCTTGAACTAATTGACGATGGACTGGAATGGGTTATTGTCAGCGGGCAGTTAGGGGTCGAAACGTGGGCAGCGCAATTGGTTATTGATTTGAAGCAATCATTCCCGCATTTAAAATACGCAGTCATTACGCCTTTTCTTGAGCAAGAAAAGAACTGGAATGACAGCAAAAAAGAAATGTATCAAACGATTTGTTCAAATGCTGATTTTCAAACAAGTGTGACGAAAAAACCTTATGAAGGACCTTGGCAATTTATCGAAAAGAATAAATTCATAATACGAAATTCTGACGGTCTACTGATCATTTATGATGAGGAAAATGAAGGTTCACCAAAGTTTATGAAAGAACTGGCCATGAAATATGCAGAACGTCATGACTATCAAATCATTACAATAACAGCTGACGACTTACAGTTAGTAGCGACAGAAGAACAACAAAACCAGTGGTCAGAATAAATATACCTAACATTCTAAATAAAATAATTTTTCTTGTTGTCATAAATGAATTAATAGTAAACTATTTATGAGTAGACGTAATCAAATGATTAAAAATTCTTAGATTGCGATTTGAAAATAATAGGGGATGTTTAGGATGGTAACAAAATTTGAAGAATTTGCGTATACACGACCTGAATTCGAACAGATTGAAACGCAGTTTAATGAAGCATTAACTGAGTTTAATGACGCCGAAACTGTTGAAGTACAAAGTGAAGTAATGAAGCAAATCAATGATATCAGAAACCATGTGGGAACGATGATGAACATTGTCTACATCAGAAATTCAATTGACACGAATGACGAGTTTTACAAAGCGGAACGGGACTACTTCGATGAACTAAGTCCAAAAGTAGATGATTTAATTACAAAATATTATAAGTCACTGGTGAGCTCATCTTTCCGTAACGAGTTGGAAGAAAAGTGGGGCACTCAATTATTTGCCATTGCGGAAGCACAGATTAAATCTTTTTCTTCTGAAGTCATTCCAATGATGCAAAAAGAGAATAAACTCTCATCAGAATATCAACAATTGATTGCGTCTGCCAAAATCAATTTTGAAAATGAAGAGCGTACCTTGGCACAGATGCAGCCATTCACTGAATCTACAGACCGTGACATGAGGAAACGGGCAAAAGACGCCTACTTTAGCTTTTTCGCAGAAAACGAGCAGCAACTCGATCGGATTTTTGATGATTTGGTAAAAGTTCGAACGGAAATTGCCCGTACATTAGGATACAAAAACTTTGTGGAACTGGGCTATTATCGTATGATTCGCACAGATTATGACGCGAAAATGGTCATGAACTTCCGTGATCAGGTCAAGGATTTCATTGTTCCGTTGGCATCCAAGTTAAAAGAACGTCAGCAGGAACGCATCGGAGTAGATGATTTCAAATACTACGATGAATCAATCAATTACAAAACCGGAAATGCCACACCAAAAGGTTCACCGGAGTGGATCATAGATGGTGGCAAAAAAATGTATGATGAATTGTCGAAGGAAACAAGTGAATTCTTTGATTTCATGATAGACAATAACTTGATGGATCTTGTCGCGAAAAAAGGGAAAGCAAGCGGTGGGTACTGTTCGTATATCGAAGATTACAAAGCACCTTTCATCTTTTCTAACTTTAACGGCACATCTGGAGATATCGATGTTCTCACACATGAAGCGGGACATGCATTCCAAGTGTATTCAAGTCGTCATTTTGAAATCCCTGAATATAATTGGCCAACATACGAAGCATGTGAAATTCATTCTATGAGTATGGAATTTCTTACTTGGCCTTGGATGGAAAACTTCTTTAAGGAGGATACGGATAAATACAAATTCTCCCATTTAAGCAGTTCGCTTGAATTCTTGCCATATGGGGTAGCTGTGGATGAATTCCAACACTTTGTTTATGAAAATCCGGAGGCATCGCCAGCTGAACGTAAAAAGGCTTGGAGTGAGCTTGAGGAAAAATATTTGCCACACCGTGATTATGACGGTAATGACTACTTAAACAGAGGTGGGTTCTGGCAACGACAAGGCCATATTTATCAAAGTCCGTTCTATTACATTGATTATACATTGGCTCAAATCTGTGCATTCCAGTTCTTCAAACGAACGTTAGAAGACCGTGAGCAAGCTTGGGCAGATTATGTACACTTATGTAAAATTGGAGGAAGCCTGTCGTTTACAGGGCTTGTAAAAGAAGCCAACTTGATTTCACCATTCGAAGATGGTTGCGTTGAATCCGTAATCGGACCAATTGAACAATGGTTAAATTCAATTGACGATAAAGCACTTTAAGGGCTGTTTAATGATGTGCGCAAATGTACGATAAGCAACCAACAACATCGATTAACAAAGCTAGAAAAGAGACAATGCCTCGCCAAATTTGGCGAGGCTTTTTATTTTGTCTTCATTTTAATATTTTCTATTATTAACCCTATACTTGGAACGGGGTTAGGAATTGCGATGAAAGATGAAGGAGTATTCCATTTGGAATTTTCTGAAATTATTATTGACATCTAACTCTTTCGCCATTAATCTAAAGTAAGTATTACRGAATTATAGTAAAACGTATATAAAGTGTTATATATAAAGTGAAATGTTTTTTTAATGTGCTATTAAAGAACGAACGATAATGTAGGGGGAAATGATAATGGCTCATGATCGGGAAATGTATGACGTAACGATTATTGGGGGAGGACCCATCGGTTTATTCTCTGCCTTTTACGCTGGACTCCGTAATATGTCCTGCAAAATTATTGAAAGCCTCCCGCAACTTGGAGGGCAATTGTCTGCATTGTATCCAGAAAAATATATTTACGATGTTGCCGGTTTTCCAAAAATATCTGCGCAAAAACTTGTTGATAACTTACTAGAACAAATGGGTCAATTTGAACAAACGATCTGTTTGAATCAAGAGGTGGAGGCACTTGAAAGACAAGCCGATGGCACATTTAAGCTTATAACGAGTAAAGGCATCCATTATTCAAAAACCATATTGATAACAGCAGGTAATGGAGCATTCCATCCGAAGAAACTGGATTTGGAAGATACATTGAAATTTGAAGAAAGCAATCTTCATTATTTGATCAATGATTTACAACAATTTGCCGGGAAAAAAGTACATGTTTTTGGTGGGGGAGATTCTGCAGTTGACTGGGCACTCATGCTGGAGCCAATTGCACAGAAAGTATCCATTGCTCACCGTCGCGATAAATTCCGAGCACATGAAAACACTGTGGAAAAGATGAAAAACTCCTCTGTAACAGTGCTGACTCCTTTCGTCCCTGCAGAGTTAAGTGGAGAAGACCGCATTACACAGGTTGTATTGAAAGAAGTAAAAAGCAACGAAACAACTATCATTGATGTAGATGCTGTACTTGTCAATTATGGTTTTGTATCATCACTTGGTCCCATCAAGAACTGGGGCATGACTCTTGAGAAAAACAGCATTGTCGTAAATTCAAGAATGGAAACTGGCATTCCTGGCATTTTCGCTGCAGGAGATATTTGCACATATGAAGGCAAAGTAAAACTGATTGCTTCAGGTTTTGGAGAGGCTCCAACAGCAATTAGCAATGCAAAAGTTTATATTGATCCATCTTCAAAAGTTCAGCCACTTCATAGTACGTCAGTTATGGAAAAGGTGATTTCTGAAACTGCAGAATTGGTAAAATAATAAACATATAAAATAGGCATTCAATTCAATGTAACAAAGTAGTTAATTAACGTATATATAACGTTATGGGAAAGATCAACTACGCATATCTTTAGATAAGGAGTGTTCAATATGACAAATGTAAACACCCCAAATGAAGATAAACAGTATGCACATTTTATGAAACGAATTGAAGCTGGTGACAAAATTGAAGCGTATGACTGGATGCCATAAGAATATAGAC
>NZ_JBFUJC010000163.1:0-6820 GCF_056401595.1 Paenisporosarcina sp. P4_E4_2
AGACTGCATTGCAAACGCATACAGATACAGATCAACTTGGTCATGTATTTTCAGTTCAATCTGTTTTGGTGACTGGTGCATTTGGAATCGCGACTTTTATTTTCGGTTTGATAGCCGAATGGTTTGGAATAAATCACGCATTTTATCTTTCCGCAGTTGTAATGGTAGTTTCAGGATTGTTTACAATTAAGCAGAGAAAAACATTCTATTACGCCTAATCATTTAAGCACATGTAGTGTCTATCACTTCATGTGCTTTTTATTTTGAAGTAAATTACTCTAAATTCAGCACATTGAAATGTTGTACAAAACGCGTGTGGGGTATTGAGGATTTAAAGGGGTGTGACTAGATGACTACTGAAGAGTGTTTGATCATCGGATTTTCTAACCAGGAACAACAGTCTTTGATTGAACTATATAATCGCTACTCTCGGTTGTTATGGAAAATATCGTACAGAGTTGTTGCTGATGAAGCTATCAGTGAGCAAATTGTACGCGGAGTCTTTCGGGATGCATGGGAAAATCCAGAGAAATTTAATAACGGAAAAAAATTATCAACTTTAATGATTGAATGTTGTCTATCACAAATCGATACACTCATCATCCAGAAGATTTCCTGACTAAAATGTCGATAAAAACACTTTAAAAAATGTTCCACGTGGCACATTTTGTCGAAAGGCATTGAATCCATTTCTTTTATAGCGGATGATGAATGTATTAGGGGGAGGGAGAGAAATGATGACAAAACGAAATGCATCCTATTACATAGAACATTTAAACATGGAAGCGCACCCAGAAGGGGGACACTATACACGGAGTTTCTACTCGGAAGAAAAAATGGAAACGTCGGATAGCAAAACAAGAAATCTCTACACGACAATTTACTTTTGCTTAAAGAGTGGCGAAGTATCCCACTTACACCGACTTCAATCGGACGAATTATGGTTTTTCCATGACGGAAGTCCACTCACTGTGCACGTGATACACCCGAATGGTGAATATACAGCTCAGAAATTAGGGTTGGACTTTAATAACGGGGAAAAGCCACAGGTACTCGTACCTAAAGGAGCAATATTCGGTTCCTCAGTTGATCTTGAATCCACATTTTCTTTGGTCGGTTGTATGGTGTCGCCTGGTTTTGATTTCGATGATTTCGAGCTCTTTACGCAAAAAGAATTACTAGAATTATATCCTCAACAAGAAGAGGTCATTAACAGAATGGCATATAAAAAAATAGTGGATGGCAATTACACGTGACAATCACATATCGTTTTTATGAAGGGCCTCAAGATTTACATCGGCAAATTGAATTTTGGAATGCTTGTACGAAACTACTTCCTTTTGCATGGAAGCCGACATTGTCCCCGAATCAATTCATGAAACAACAACAATTCGCAAACACGATGTTTTGCCTATAATGGTGAACTTTGTGTAGGGTATCCTTGGGTTTTACCAGGTATATCTTTTTAATTCTTTCGCACGACTATCAAGTAATTCACGACTAAAGAAATTAGGTTTTAAGGAGTAAACTGAAGATGTCATGATGATGAAGAAAAGCGATCCTAAAGAATAGGACCGCTTTTTTTCATTATTTTGGGTAAAATTAGCCAGAAGGTGCCTGACTGACCTCGTCAGTCCCAAAAGTCTCCGCGTATTAGTGCACCGTTTATATTAAGTGTATGAGTTATCGATAGCATTGCATCGCCTCCTACTACTCTATTACCTTTTTGGTGAATAGTTAAGCGTACTGAATAGTTCTTCCAACTCCACTTTCGTTAAATCACGCCATTCACCGACAGTAAGACCGTCCACATGAATATTCATGATTCGAATACGTTGCAAACCTTTGACTTCGTAACCCAGTGATGTACACATGCGGCGGATTTGACGGTTCAATCCTTGTGTTAGCGTAATTTTAAACATTTGAGAAGAGAGTTTTTCTACTTTACAAGGTAATGTTTTGGTGTCTAAAATCTCTACGCCTTCAGACATTTGTTTAACAAAATCCTGTGTAACGGGTTTGTCCACTTTAACGATGTATTCTTTTTCATGCTCATTTTCAGCCCGCAATATTTCGTTTACAATATCTCCATCGTTTGTCAATAAAATCAATCCATGCGAATCTTTATCGAGTCGGCCGATATGAAAAATACGTAAAGGATGATTGACGAAATCAACGATATTTCCTTTAATATGTCGTTCTGTTGTACTGGTAATGCCTACGGGTTTATTAAGAGCGATGTAGACATACGGCTCTTCATGTTTTACCGGTTTGCCATCGGCACGCACATCGTCTCCAGGCTCTACTTTGCTTCCAAGTTCAGCTTTTTTCCCATTGATCGTAATGCGTCCGTCTTCTATCCATTTATCAGCACCGCGTCTTGAGACAATACCAGCTTCACTTAAAAATTTATTTATGCGCATATCATCACCTGCTTCATTTAGTATGTTAATTATACCCCATAATGAACTCCTATATGAGATGGAAGGGGAATCTCAATCGTGCAGATGGTACTATCCAATAGAAAAGGTTCTATGGTACTCTTTACCCAAGAGAAAACGAAGAAAGGAGTGTTTTGATTGAAAAAAGGGATGGTTGATACGTCCGTTGAACTGAAAGAGTTGCTCTCCATACGACACATTGTGAAAACGTATAATAAAGACTCTTATTTGTTCCAAGAGGGCGACCCCATCAAAGGGATATACTTCATCCGAACCGGAAAAGTTCAAATTGGGAAAGTTACACCTGAAGGTCGAGAATTGACGTTAAGGATTTGTGGACGCAATCAGTTCGTTGGGGAATTCACGCTCTTTGCCGAATCAGCCAAATATATGTTGGATGCCAAGGTCATGGAAGATGTGGAATGCATCAAGATAAGTGTCGACGATCTGGAAGAAGAGCTGACCCATAATGCCAAGCTTGCCGTTTCCTTTATGAAGTGGATGGGTATCAATCACCAAAAAACACAGACCAAATTCCGTGACCTCCTGTTGCATGGTAAAAAAGGAGCGCTTTACTCAACGTTGATTCGCATGACGAATAGCTATGGAGTACCTAACAAAAAGGGCATCATGATCGACATGACGCTTACCAATCAAGAACTTGCTAATTTTTGCGGCATGACACGTGAAGTAGTGAATAGGCTGCTGAGTGACTTAAAAAAACAAAACATACTTTCCACGGTGGATGGAAAGATGCTGATACACGACCTTGATTATTTAAAAGACGAAATCAATTGCGAAAACTGCCCAATTGCTTTTTGTAAAATTGATTAAAGAAGTGATTTACCTCAAAGGTAAATTGCTTTTTTTTGTGGGGAAAATTAGGTGAAACCGATTAAAACAGGTTTGATGCCGATTAAAATCCAGTTCATGCCGATGARATTACCAGTGATGCCGATTAAACTGAGTTCCATTCCGATTAAATTCAATCACCCTCGATTTACTCCACAGCCCTATTCCAATTTTGACAAATTATCGACACTCACTGTAAATAAACCTTCGAGTGTGACTTATATCACAGTCCCTAAACCATGAATGGCCTACGCTGAATATAAGTTATAAAAACGTGAAGAGGTGAATGAGATTGAGTAAAAAAAATCAATCGCCAGAGTTGAATTTAAAAGGAACGCTGATCAGTGTTTTTTCAGTTGGCATCATTATTATCGTCATGTGGTTTGTCGTTTATTTCATGTATGTAGCAAGATGAAAAGGAGTAGATTTAAATGCATTTTCATAAATATGAAAAGATTTGGCTTGTATTTGGCCTAGTCTCATTAATCGTGTTTTTAAGTATAGTCGGAGTAAGCGCATTCTCTCACGGCCACACACCATCGGGAGGAATGGATACAATTGATCCTAAAAAAGTAAATGAAACTGCGCCATTTGATCACCCTGGCGTTACTCAGATAGATGACGATACGTACCAGGTAGCAATTGTGGCATTGGCGTTCGGATACAATGCACCTGAACTTAAAGTACCTGCAGGAAAAGAAATCATTTTTAAATTAACTAGTACAGACGTCGTTCATAGTTTTACGATTGATAATACGAAAGTAAATATGATGGTGGTTCCAGGTCGGATTACTACAAAATCTTATACATTCGATAAACCAGGTAAATATTTAATTCTTTGTAATGAATACTGCGGTGCTGGTCACCACATGATGTCCACAGAAATAGAGGTGTATTAAGATGATTGCTGCACAAGATCGTAAGTTGGCTTTATGGAATATCGGAGTTGCATACATCGCATTTCTAATTGGAACATTATGCGGATTATTACAAGTTTTCATACGAAACGATGCTCTCCAATTACCTAGTTGGTTGGATTATTATCAAATATTAACGGCACATGGCGTATTGCTTGCACTTATATATACTACTTATTTCATTTTCGGTTTCTTTATTACTGGTATGAGTAAAAGCCTTGGAAGCTTCGGTCCGAAAGTTCGACGCGTTTCCTGGATTGGTTTTGCAGTCACAACAATCGGCACTATTTTAGCAACAGCTATGATTATTTCTGGGGAAGCTTCAGTTCTATATACGTTCTATGCTCCGTTGAAAGCAAGTGGTTGGTATTATGTAGGATTGGCATTGTTTGTAGTAGGTACATGGATTAATAGTTTTGCATTGGTAGGACATTATCTCGTCTGGAGAAAAAAACATAAAGGACAATTAAGTCCACTATTTGCTTTCATGACCATTACGACAATCATCCTGTGGATCATCGCTTGTCTAGGTGTGGTAGCCACAGTTCTATTCCAATACATCCCTTGGGCGTTTGGCTGGGTGGATACGATTAACGTGGAACTAAGTCGCTCTTTGTTCTGGTATTTCGGTCATCCGCTTGTGTATTTCTGGTTGTTGCCAGCTTATATGGCGTGGTATGTAATAGTTCCGAAACTAATTGGAACGAAAGTTTTCAGTGATTCATTGGCTCGTTTGTCATTTGTGTTATTCATTCTTTTCTCTATTCCAGTAGGGTTCCATCACCAATTAACGGAACCAGGGATTTCGAACTTCTGGAAGTTCCTTCAAGTCGTGTTGACATTCATGGTTATTATTCCATCTTTAATGACGGCGTTTTCTATGTTTGCGACATTCGAGATTTCAGGACGTAAAAAAGGAGGGAAAGGATTATTCGGCTGGTTCACGAAACTTCCTTGGAAAGACGTTCGCTTTACATCAATTTTTATAGCAATGGCTTTCTTTATTCCTGGTGGAGCGGGAGGAATCATCAACGCAAGTTTCCAGTTAAACGAAGTCGTCCACAACACATTATGGATCGTCGGACATTTCCACATTACTGTTGGGACACCTGTAGCGATGACTTTTATGGGGCTGACATTTTGGTTAATTCCATACTTAACAGGACGTAAATTCTCAAAGTCTATGCAAAAGCTAGGATTCATTCAAATTATTACATGGACTATCGGTATGCTCTTAATGTCCACTTCGCAACATATTTTAGGTCTTTTGGGAGCACCGAGACGCACTGCATATTCCAATTACAATAATCATCCTTCCGCAATGGAATGGTTTGATGGGATAATTACGAATCATGTAACGATGGCAATTGGAGGCAGCATTTTATTCCTATCTGCCATGATCCTGATTTATATCGTCGTGATGTCGATGTTTTTATCACCAAAAGCCGTACGTGAAGAAGACTTTGTCGAGTTTCCAATGGCGGAAAGTGACAAAGAAAACACACCGAAATTTTTGGAAAACTGGTGGATTTGGATTGGCATCGCATTCGCATTAATCATTATCGCCTATGCTATACCGCTAACTGGCATGATTCACCATGCACCTCCTGGTTCAGAAGGATTCAAAACATGGTAGGAGTTGAATGAAATGGTCTTAATGCTGATATGTTTCTTTGTTGWAATTACTTTAGTGGTCGGAATGCTAGTAGAAGTTAATGAAATAGAAGAATAAGGAAAAAAGGTTTGTAGCGAAAGAGTTCGCAGCAAACCTTTTTTTAATTTGTTAGACAATGATTATGTAACTTTGTCCTATTGATGTCTAACAAAAAGTATTTTTAGAAATGAGCAAGTTAAAAATGAACTGGATATTATAAACATGAATCGTGAAATCTATTACTAGTTTCATGTTTTTTACGATTGACTCTGTCTACTTTTACTGTTGATTTTTTAATCATGTTTCGAAGCTAGAGTAGCTATGCAGAAACAGAAACAGGTTTTCTTATGATTAAAAAAGTGTAGCTTCTTGCGTTAATAAACAATAAAAAAGCTCCCGGGATGGAAGCTTTTTTTGAAAGTCTAGAATTTTTTTCTCATTATCCAATTTGTGTAATAACAAGATGAGCTGATACAGGCTCTGACCCTCCGGCGGTAGGAGTAATTGTCAATGCAGTGGATGCACTTTGAGGATTTCGTACGGTGATGATTGAATTAGTGACATTTGTTTGCACTAGTGCCATCCCTACTATCTGAGTAGTGCCGGTTGYACGACCGACTACAGTATAAGGTAATTCAGTAGATCCCGATCCCGAATCAAGAGTTAAAACTAGTTGCCCGGCTTCTGTTATGCTCACTTGAAATAAAACTTGATAAGTTCCAATAGCTGACAAATTAAATGAATCACCGCTGATACGAGTAATCCTTGATCCAGCTAAGGTAGGTCCATTTTGAGGGAAATCAACATCTTCACCTGCACCAACTGTTGTAGCATTATCACCAGGCATCAAAGCATAAAAATCTGCAAAGTCTAGTATGCCTCCTTTTCCAGCAGGCCCAGTAGCCCCAGTAGGTCCGGCCGGTCCAGTAGGCCCAGTAGGCCCAGTAGGCCCAGTA